>JALOMN010000190.1 GCA_025455445.1 Cyclobacteriaceae bacterium | reverse complement strand
CTCCTGAAATCACACCATAACGCACACCAGCTGACCGTGTGGTTACTTTTTCAACTTGTTCTGTCTCTTCCATATTAAATTGTTTTGGGTTGTTTTCTTAAAATTACGGATATAATTATGCTTAGAAAAAAACTGATGACAAAGCTTTTTATAAAATAGTCGATCATCAGGTCGGTGATACGTGTATTGGGCAATTCCTGCATCGCTTTCTCATACGTTTCTTTACCAATTTGTTCAATCATTTCCGCACCAATATTGCTCAATTGCTCTTTCGCTAACGTAATATAAGAGTTTAGAAAATCAGCCACCAGCAAGCCAAACAACCCGATGAGCAACGAAGCTACCAGCGCAAATACCATTGTAAATATCAGGGATATAATCATACCCTGGCTAAAATAGAGAATGCCTTGCTGATAATCATCGCGATATTCTTTCAGTGTGATCACTAAAAACACAGAAATCAATACAAAGCGAAAATCAAAATAGATTGGAAACAAAAACGGATGCTTGCCCATATAAAACAGAATCAGCATAAGCACAAAACCGAGTGCCCCGGCTATGGCACCATTTCGCACCGACAAATAAAACATGCGAGGTGCTGAATCAAACATCTAATAATTGCTTTGAGTTATTAAACACGGCAACTGCTTTACCTGTAAGCGTGCTGCCAATCCAGGGTGAGTTCCTTGATTTGGAAAGGTTCTGCTCTGCTGTGAAATTCCAGGTGAAGTTTGGATCGAATAACGTAAGGTTAGCTTTCTCTCCTGCCTCAATCACAACCGGTGGCAGATTTAATAATCTACGCGGTGCATCGGTAATTTTTTCAATCAGCAAATCCATTTCCACTTGTTTGGCTAAGGTGGCAATCTGCGAAGCAAACGTCTGCAGATTAATGATTCCAAAATCAGCCATGTCAAACTCTAAAAATTTACTTTCATCATCCAGGGGCACGTGGTTGCTCACCAGCACATCAATGGTTCCATCTCGCAATCCTTTTATCAATGCTTCCTGATCTGATTTTTCGCGTAAGGGAGGATTTACTTTATAATTGGTATCAAAATCTGCTAGCAGCTCATCATTTAATAAAGCCTGATACACTGCTATGTCACAACTGATATTCAAACCCTTCTTTCTGGCAGACCTTACTTTATCAATGGCTTTGGCAGTAGAAAGTCTGGCAAAGTGCAAACGGCCGCCCGCATAGCCCAGCAACTCAAGGTTCTTGCTTATTGCCACTTCTTCTGCAATGCGCGGTAATCCCTTTAGTCCCAGCATCGTGCTGTTGGGCCCCTCATGCATCTGACCGAATAAATTCAGCCAGATATCTTCAGGGTGGTCGATGAGAAGTCCATCAAACTTTTGCAAGTACTGTAGCGACTTCAAAAATATATCGGTATGCCAAACCGGCTTAAGCCCATCCGTGAATGCCACTGCTCCGGCTTCATGCAAATCGATCATTTCAGTAAGTTCTTCTCCTTTGCAGTTGCGTGTTACTGCGGCAAGTGCATGTATCTGCACGAGTCTGTTTTCATTATTAGAAGTGATGTAGGCGACTTCATTTTTTGATTGTATCACCGGCACGGTATTGGGTAACACAGCCACTTCAGTAAAACCACCTGCTGCGGCAGCTTTTGCCAGTGAACTTAACTCTTCGCGTTGCTCGTGACCCGGGTCTCCTACACTGGCGCCTAAATCAAACCAACCAGCAGAAAGTATCATACCTTCCGCGTCAATCACTTTATCGGAAGAATAATTTTTATCACCTATTTCTTCGATACGACCATTATTGATAAGTACATTTTTTACCTTTTTATGGAAGGATGATTGTGGTGAAAGTAGCTGTGCGGACTTGATAAGAATTTTCATGTAGCTAGGGTGATCATTTTAAAAATCGGATCAAAAGCACTTCTGCCAGCAGGAAAAAAAGCGCCAGAATAAGGGCATATTTCCACAAAGGCGTACCCAAATATCTCTCTTTTATTTCGTTGCTGAAAGTCTGTAAGTCAGTTGCTTCAAAAATAGAAATATGATTACCGCCACCCAGGGCAGTTTTTACTTCTTCACCGGTAAATTGATCTAAAACAGATTCCTTTTTATCCAGGTTGAAAGCAATCACATCCAGTGTATCGCGCTTGTGGGTAACTTTGTAAAAGCCGGGTGATACAGAAAAACGGGGCACTTCAATCAGCAAATGATCACCCATTCTTCTTTGTGCCGGCACCAGTTCATTGGCACCGATCAATTTGGCTGGTTCTTCACCATACAAGCTATCGGTAGGTACAGTAAGTAATGAAGTTAGCAACGAATGATAAGGTTTGCGCTCTACCCTTTTGCCACTGGCTGCAATCCGATACATTACGGGCACAAACAACGCATTGTTATAGAAATCGGTAACTTCCTTTTCTAATGGAGAAGCTAACAGAAAAGTATTGCCAAACCTCGATAGAAATGGCTGTCCGTTTTTAAATCGCAGAATGGCAGACCGATCGTTTCCCCAATCAATCAATTTTATTGCCCTTGGCATAGCCAATGCCGTGGAACGTTCTTCAAATACATTTTCAAAAAACGGATTTTGAAAATCAGGACGATCCAACTCCACCATCTCCAATTTATCTACTCGCTTCAGCACATTCGTACCTGCCAATTTCCTGTACGAGTCAATGTCTGGTTGGTCACCACTTATAATCAGTAAGCTACCATACTTATTGCGATAATTCAGCAAAGCAGCATTCAGCGAAGACTCAATACGATTTAACCCATTCACTACTACCAAATCGGCTTGTTCTAAAATTCCATAATCAATATTGGAGGCCGCATAAGATTTAAAATCAAAAAGCTGCTGGTTTCCATAGACTTTCGCTACATACGTAATCTTGCTGTCGGGCTTAATCTCAATCACCCGCAGTTTGCCGGAATAGTTAAGTGTAAAGTAAAACTGGTTATCAAAGCTTACCGGAAAATCGCTGAAGCTTACCTCTGCTTCATTATAACCCTTTAAATTACCTGCTATGTCGAAGGTTGTTTCTGCTGCGCTATTTGCCTGCAGCGAAACCGTGGCAGTAGCTGCCTGCATGCCGTTGATAGTGAGTTTGGTTACAAGACCCTCAATGGTTCGGGTTCCGTCATTGCGCAGCCTCACGTGTAACGTGTTTTTCTCACCACCAATTACATATGGGTTTTCTAAAAACACAGAGTCAACAAATACATTGGATAATTTCTCGTATGGCAAGGGCACTAACCGAAACTGCCAGCTGGAATCTGAAAAAAACTCAGCACCAAGAGTTGATTTTTGAAAATCTGAAATCCAAAATAAAGTGCCCGGCTCCTCTATTCTCTTTATTACTTCATTGAATGTGCGACTAACAGGTGATAACCTGATTTGTGAAATAAGATCGGTTATCTCCGCACCGGTTTTATAGGAATTTGAATAAGGTGCAAAATCATTGGTGAGCAGTTTATAGCGCGTTTCGGGTGGAAACAATTGCACAATTTCATTTACATAGCTGACAGCTGCATCCAGCGCTCTCACCTTTTCATCTACCGGCACCGACATACTGAATGAATTATCGAGATAGATATGAATGTTACGCTGTGAAGTGAGTTGCTCAGCCGCAGGCATAAAAGGTTGTGCAAAAGCCATCACCAGGAAAAAGATGAATAACAACCTGGACGCCAGCACAAGATATTGCTTGAGTTTTCGCTTCTGAGTAGTTTCCTGCTTTACCTGCTTAAGGAACTTCACATTGGAGAAATAAACGCGGATGGTTTTTCTGAAATTGAAAAGATGGATGATGATTGGTATTGCCAGGGCCGAAAGCGCCCACAAGAACATCGGATAGTTAAAACTCATCAGCACAAAAATAAGCAATCAGTGGCTAATTGAACGGGGAAATTACAGGCAGGTTCCGGGCCTTATATTGACGGTACAAAACAAAAAAGGCCACCCTTTCAGGCAGCCTTTCCATTTGAGTTGAAGAACGGATTACTTCTGCTTTCCGCCCAGCATAGCAAAATCATTTACATTGATTTCGGTAATGTAGCGCTTCTCGCCCTTGTCTGTTTCGAACACGCGGTGCACCAGCTTACCTTCCAGCGCTACCTCTGCGCCTTTTTTTAGATACTGACCTGCTATCTCAGCGAGTTTTCCCCATACTACTACATTGTGCCATTGGGTGTCTTCCACCTTCTCGCCTTTTGCGTTTTTGTACGTGTCGGATGTGGCGATTGAAAAAGATGCCTTCTGGCTCTTTCCAAAAGTTTTCACTTCAGGGTCTTTACCTAAACGACCGATTAACTGCACGCTGTTTCTTACACTTTTCATAATTGTATTGGTTAATTGTTAAACATTTATTTTTTCGAAACCTTGTCATCGGGTTAGTGGCCGATTGACGATACAAAGGTGTGGGGTGAGAAAAGCGATAGTCGTATGTTATTCAATTACTTTCGGTTATATTCGTTTGTAAACGTTTATAAACGGTTTTAAAAACTTTATTTTCAGCTCAAATTGAGGGTTTTTAAAACTTTTTGAATGCAAGTTTTCAGGTAAACCAAAAAATCGTAGGTGCATGGAAAAAAAATGTTTGGAATGTGGCGAAAAAATTATTGGCCGGGCTGATAAGAAATTTTGCTCAGACCAATGCCGCATCAGTTAAACAGACGCATATTATTGGAATTAAATCCGCAGGGCAAAACACGTATAAGTCGCGAGAAGCTTACAGAGAAAGGGTTCGATTTCAATTATTTTACCAGTCAATATGTTACGAAAGAAGGAGCGATTTATCATTTTTGCTACGAGCAGGGTTATCTCGCCCTGGAAAAGAATTGGTACCTGTTGGTGACAAAGAAAGAAGCCTAACATCATGAATGAACATCCCATCGTAATCGCCACGCAACATCTTTCCAAGAAGTACGAAGTGCCGGTTTTAAAAGATATTAATCTTACGATTCATGCCGGAGAAATTATTGGATACATTGGCCCCAACGGAGCCGGCAAAAGTACTACGATAAAAATCCTTACGGGAATCATTCCTGAATTTGAAGGGACGGCCAGCGTATTAGGTTTTGATGTGCGCAAAGAGCCCATTGAAGTAAAAAAGAGGATTGGCTATATACCCGAAAACGCAGCGCTCTACGATGCGCTTACCCCACTGGAATACCTTCACTTTATCGGTCAACTTTATAAAATGGAGACTAGCCAAATCGAAAAAAAGGCAAAAGAATTACTTCGCATTTTTAGTCTGGCCGACTATGATGATGCCCGCATGACCACGTTCTCAAAAGGTATGAAACAAAAAGTACTGTTGATTGCCGGCATGATGCATAACCCATCGATACTGTTTTTGGATGAGCCACTCTCCGGACTGGATGCCAACGCGGTGATTCTGGTAAAGGAAATTCTCACGCAATTAAAGCGAGACGGCAAAACCATTTTCTACAGTTCGCACATCATGGATGTCGTAGAAAAAATATCGGATCGCATCATCGTAATAAACAAAGGTGAAATGATCGCCAACGGTACGTTCACCGAATTGAACGCACAATCCAATAATAGTTCGCTGGAAAAAATATTCACCGAACTTACCGGAAACCACGAACATCAATCCGTGGCAGGCGAATTCATCGACATCCTTAACAACTAAGCTTGGAAAAATTCATCCTCACTTTCCTGGATCTGTTACGGCCGTTGTTTTTGTTGGCCGGGGTTGACTATGGCCAGCTCAGATCAATTCTATCGATCAAAATAAAGATGGACAACCGAAGGCAGACGGCTGTTTACAGAAAAAAACAGAATGACGATAGCAACTTCGCCTTTCTCTTCATGTTAGTCATTTACACCATATTTAGTGGCTTTATTGCACTTGGCATCATGGCCTCGCCATTCATGCTTGGTGTCACCTTATTTTTCAGTTACCTCATGGTAATGATGGCTGTCACCCTAGTCACCGATTTTTCATCAATCTTATTGGATACCAGTGATAACACGATTATCCTGCCACGGCCGGTGGATAGCAAAACGCTTTATGTAGCACGGGTAACTCATATACTAATTTACCTGGGACAACTCGCCATCAGTCTTTCCATATTGCCTTGCGTTGCACTCCTCTATAAGTATGGCCTCCTTCTATTGCTCCCAACTCTGTTGGCCATTATTCTTGCTGTCGCAATAGCTGTAATATTGACCAACGCCATCTATCTGCTCATCATGCGGTTTGCCAATGAGCAGAAAGTAAAAACGATCATCAACTATTTTCAAATCATTATGGCGGTTGTCCTGATGGGTGGTTATCAAATCTTGCCCCGTCTACTTGGCCGTTTCGATTATGAAAATTATGTCTTTGAAATTCACTGGTGGAGCTATTTATTTCCACCGATTTGGATCAGTGGATCGATGGAAACCATGCTGAAGCTTCAGTTGGATACACCTCACCTAGTGTTTATACTTCTATCGACCGCAACGCCTCTGATCGCCATCTACGCTACCAATCGATGGCTCACTCCATTTTATAATAGGAAACTGCTGAGCATGAACGCTACGGGTAGTGAAAGAAATGAAAAAAGTGTGGAGATAAAGGATAGTTCGAAATCCATTTTCAATGTTGATAAAATAGCCACCTGGGTAACTGCATCGAATTTTGAAAAAGGATCATTTTCTTTTGTCTATAAAATGCTTGGTCGCGACCATAAGTTGAAGTTGAAAATCTACCCTTCCTTTGGATTTATGATTGTACTTAGTTTCCTTTTCATTTTTAATTCCAAGAAAGATCTCGCCACCGCGTGGGCAGAACTACCGACCACCTATTTAAATTTAGTTCTCCTCTATATACCCGTCATGGTGGTGCAGGTGGCCTTGCGGGAAGTTGCTTTTAGTGATGACTTCAAAGCAAGTTGGATCTACTTGTCTGCCCCGTTACAAAAACCCGGAGAACTTTTACTAGGTAAGGTGAAAGCGGTCTTTATTAAACTCATCGTTCCCATCTATTTATTAATAAGTATCATCATCCTTTTTATCTGGGGAGTTTCTTCGATCGATGATATCCTGATTGGTTTCATTAATAATGCTTTGATCACGATGGTTATTGCTTCCCTTGCAGACAAGTACTTACCCCTTTCTGTACCGTCCAATGCCAAGACCGAGTCTGGAAATATAGCCCGTGGAATATTTACTATGTTTTGTATGGCTATTCCAGGATTGATTCACTATTGGCTAACCAAATTCACCTGGCCTTTGATCCTTGTGGTTCCTTTTCAGTTTTTATTAATCTACTGGCTGGTGAAGCAATACAGGAATACAAGTTGGATGCAAATAAAAATTTGATTTAATTGATATTATGTGGACACTACAAGGAAAAAAAGCCTTAATCACCGGAGGCACCAAAGGAATTGGTTTGGCTATCACGCGCGAGTTTCTAGAACTCGGTGCTGAAGTATTGGTGGTGGCGCGCAACACAAAATCCATCCAGGGCAAACTTAAAAATTCTGCAAACCTGTTTACACTGGAAGGCGATCTC
>JALOMN010000189.1 GCA_025455445.1 Cyclobacteriaceae bacterium | reverse complement strand
GTTTCCCTGCCCAGGATATCCAATAACTTAGCTCCACCTTTTCCGAGCAGAATAGATTGAGCGATGCGGGCAGATTCATGTGAGTCGTATAAACGATGACTGATAGTTTGAGCCAGGTGATCATTTTCAGGGATGTCGGTGCTTAGAAAAAACATGGGCACCGTGTTAAACACTTCCGGGCGAAGCAGCCACACTTTTACCTTTACTTCACTATTGTGAATGATTATCGGAAAAATGATACCGGTGTCCTCCAAAAAGAAATAATTTTTTTCAGTGTAACCCACGCGAAGCGTGCCATCCATGTTTCGCTGCTGATCGTAATAGCCATATTTCCAGAGTATGCCTATGCCTACCAGGTTTTGTTTCAATTCAAATGCGCTGCGCATATGCGAGCCCGCCAGAAACCCTAAACCACCGCTATATATTTTTAAAGACTGGTCAATGGCAAACTCCATTGAAAAGTAAGCCGCTGGTTTTGAATATCTTTTATCGAATTCGTACGGAAAAAGAGTAGATAGCTGTGTCATGAAATCAGGTTGAGTTCTAAAAATCAAGGCGTGAAATTAAGAAACACAGCCATATCTGCTCAAAATAATTGATAAGAATGCAAATTAATTACCCAAACGCCCGGTAGGAAAAAGGGATTAAATGGTTACGTTATCGATTGAAATATGATATTTAAGGGCAAATTTTTAATGATATCATTACCAGGCCAGACATCCGCATTATAGTTATCAAAGGTTGTTTTTTGCGCATTCAATGAATGAAATCGCCATACACTTTTGTTATGTGGCAAGTAGGCTTATAAAATTAATTTTGAAGTGATAACCCTGATGAAATTCCAATTCCAAAATCTACAAGTGATTTGATTCAAATATTTAGTATACAAATAAAGGACCTGCTAGTAAAGGGAATCAAGTCGAGAGCAGGATGTGGAGTCAACTAAAATAATTCGAATTAAAATCGCATTTGATAACATCCTTTGTTGTGTAGTGTTTTAACGTATCATTACTATTACTTTTGGCAAATTTTTAAAATGGTTCGGATTCTGTTTTTCCTGTTATTCATCAGTACAACTGCTTTCGCACAAAAAGCAGATGAATACTATCGCGAAGGAATTGAACTTGAAAATAAATTTAAGGTAGAAGCAGCTCTTGAAAAATTTGAATTAGCGATTAAATCAAACCCCAGGCATGGCGAAGCTTTTATGCATGCAAGCCGTATGCTTTCAAACATTGGCGGAAGACTGCCCAAATCCTCGCGTAGTGAAAAACAAAAATACTACAATAAGGCCAAGCAATATGCTGAACGCGCGCTTGAACTAATTCCGAATAACCCGAATGCGCACCTGGCAAATATTGTATCGCTGGGTTTGCAATCAGAAATTGCAATTAATCCACATGAAAAAGTGAGGGATGCCCGCGACATTCATCAGGCTGCCATTAATATTCTAAAAATAGACTCCACCTTTTCCGAAGCATATTTTGTACTAGGCAAATGGCAGTATGAACTTTCCGGATTGAATTGGATGGAACTTATGGCCTGTAAGATATTTTTCGGTGGTTTTCCTGAAGCCATTTCCTATGAAGCTGCCTACCGGTATTTTATGAAAGCCATTCAATATAAGCCCAATAGCATACTTTTTCTTTACGGATTAGCTTCCACTCAACACGCCTTGAAAGATGATAAAAAAGCGATACAAACGCTGAATAAAGCGCTGTCATTACCCCTTGCAGAGCCGGACGACATCGAAAGAAAATCGCGTTGTGAAGCACTTCTTAAACAAATTGTGAAATAAAACTATCGATATCCTTTCGCCTTTTATTTTGCTTAAGAATTAACTTTCCTTTAACAACCTTGCTGGCCGGTGATTGCTTAACTTTATGTGAAACACTGATTTGTTAATAGTTCAAATTGTAGCACTAATGAACCTTAAGCATTTTGGTTTAAATTGAACAGGTGCTTTGTTGTAATGGTACTTATTATGATTAATGGCAAGACTTGCGAACAAACAATTTTGCATAAAATAATCTGGCGCCTATTTTGCATAATAAATGTGCTTTTAATCAATTGGTAATGAGCATAATTTTAAATTTCTGAATCATGAATAAACTAATATTTACTTTATTTTCGGCTGTTACCTTCATCACATTTTTGTCTTTTGAGCAAAAACCTAAGTTTGATCTGAACGCCAGCATGGAACGAGGTAAAGAAATTTACCTGCGTAATTGCGTGAGTTGTCACATGGATCAGGGCGAAGGCCTTGAAGGGATTTTTCCTCCAATTGCCAAATCAGACTATATGCTTGCAGATAAGAAACGCGCTATCAAGCAGACACTTAAAGGTGTAATGGGCGAAATGACAGTAAATGGTGTAAAATATAATGGCGAAATGAATGGTTTTGATCTTACTGATGAACAAATGAGTGATCTTATGAATTATTTGTTCAATTCATTTGGCAATAAAGGAGGCATTACTACTCCTGACGAAGTCAAAGCCGCACGTAAATAATGTTCTGTTTTTCTAATTCTAACCCATTGCGGTAAGATTTCTTTCAAACACCATACAGCAGGTATCCTCATCAAAAGCTGACTTTTGTCATTTCATTGACTTTATTCAATAAAATAATTGATAGTTATTAACTAGTCTGACTTATTTTGATTGGCAAACTTTGAAGATAGTTTATCTTTGATAAGGCGATAAAAAGACACTGCAATGAAAAAAAAATCAATTCAATACCTGGAAACCTTGCGTGTAAAACCCGGAAAGAAAGTTTCTTTGAAGAAGGATTTCTATACTGACAACAAACAGAAATTCATTACCAAAAAAGAAGGCGAAGAGTTGCTGAAAGAGGGGATTATTAACCTGGCAAAAATGCAGGACAAACTCTACGCGCACAATGAATACAGTGTGTTGATTGTATTACAGGCTATGGACGCTGCCGGAAAAGATGGTGCTATAAAGCATGTAATGAGCGGACTAAATCCACAAGGTGTAAAAGTGTCATCCTTTAAATCACCCAATAGTCATGAGCTAGACCATGATTATTTCTGGAGGCATTGTAAAGAATTACCATCACGCGGTGAAGTTGGAATATTTAATCGTTCACATTATGAAAATGTTTTAGTTACCCGAGTGCATCCAGAGTATGTATTAAAAGAAAATATTCCTGGGATTGAAACAGTAAGGGATATCGACAAAAAATTTTGGGAAAAACGATATAAGCAGATAAACAGGTTTGAAAAAAATCTTGCGGAAAACGGAACCATCATTCTCAAATTTTTTCTAAACGTCTCAAAAGAGGAACAAAAGAAGCGCTTTCTGGAACGCATCGATAACCCAGAAAAAAACTGGAAATTTTCAGTTGCGGATGCGCAAGAACGAAAGCGTTGGGATGACTACATGGATGCCTATAATGAAATGTTGGCAGCCACTTCTACGGAGTATGCTCCGTGGTTTGTAATTCCTGCCGATGATAAATGGTTTGCACGGTTATGTTTGGCTGCGGTTATTTATTTGCAATTCGAAAAACTGAAATTGTCATATCCGAAAGTTTCAGAAGCTCAAATTGCTCAGCTTCAAGCCACCAAAAAAGAACTGTTGGCAGAAAAGTAAATAAATTAAACTTATTGAATGATAGCGGAGTTGATATAATAGCAATATGAAAGATTTAATCGCAATTGTTACAGCATATAAGCAAGTTGACTTTACACAGCGTAAAGCAGCTCTGGCAACCGTAGTAAAAGTTCGCGGGTCCTCCTATCGAAGTCCGGGTGCGCGTATGCTTATTACCGATGATGGCAAATGGGTTGGCTCTATTAGTGGCGGCTGCCTGGAAGGTGATGCATTACGCAAAGCCCGCACGGTTATGATGGAAAACAAGCCCATGACAGTAACGTATGATACGCGCGAAGAAAGTAATCAGAATCTGGGTATTGGATTAGGTTGCAATGGTGTAATTGATGTATTGATTGAACCTCTCGATCCAACTGATAAAAACAATCCGATATTATTTTTTCAATCACTAATCATCTCAAAAGAACCTGTAGCGCTTGCCACGATTTTTGAAGGCTCGCCTGGTGTGGGCGAAAAATTATTGTGTACACTGCCAGACAAATTCGAGGGTGACTTTTCAATCCCGGAACTTAAAGTACTCGTGCAAGCTTCATTAACACAGGTTTTTAAAACCCGAAAATCTGAAGCAAAAAAATATCAAATTGGGGGTAAGGAATTCGAACTCTTTATTGAGCTAATCCAGCCTACCCTTTCACTTATACTATTTGGTGGCGGATTTGATGCCCGACCGGTGAGTGAATTGGCGAAAAATCTTGGTTGGAATGTCTCTGTAACGGATGAATGTGTGGCTCATATTGCGCCTATCTTTTTTCCTACAGCAGATAAACTTTCCTTATGCCATCGCGAATTTATTCAACGTGATTTTGATATTACGCCTTATACTGCCTGTGTACTCATGTCACATAATTATGAATATGACCGTGACGTGTTGAAAACACTCCTTAAAACGAATACGCCTTACATTGGCATTTTAGGTCCACGCAAGCGATTTGATAAAATGCTGAAAGAATTTGGCGAAGCCGGAATTAGTTTAACTGAATCAGATTTTCAGCGCATCCATTCTCCTATTGGTTTGGATATTGGGGCAGAAGCTCCTGATGAAATAGCTGTTTCTATCATAGCAGAAATTCAGGGTAAGTTCGCAAATCGTTCAGGAGGATTTTTAAAATATCACCAGGGGCCTATCCATCAGCGAGACCCACACAGCGACCAGGTTTTTAAGCAGGTTTATTTGCAAAG
>JALOMN010000188.1 GCA_025455445.1 Cyclobacteriaceae bacterium | reverse complement strand
TACGACCCGATCAACCTTACGAAATTCAAGGACAGGTAATCCAGGTTTGCTTTATTGAAGGATTGGCACCTTATAAAGGTAGGTGGTATTTGTAATACGGAACTGCGGATTCGAAGATTGGTGTCGCAACTTTGAGTTTAAAATAGGTGTCTATCAGATATAAAGTTATCGTGTAACTTCCAGTTCTCTATTTGTTAACTTAGGGTGTATGAAAATAAAATGGTTGTTATCTATTATCTTATTGATACTGGTAACACCTGTTTATAGTCAAAAACAAGCATCCTATTGGGCAACGATAGGCTCGCAAATAATTGATGTTTCTGTTCATCCTCCCATAATTGTGGGTCCGAGTAAATCCGGGCAAGGATGGAACGCCATTGCTGATGAACAAGGCAAATTTCTTTTTTATACCAACGGAAGTGAATTTTATGATAAGAACAATAAGCTTATCGGCAAATCCGGAATTGAACATGTTTGGGGAGATGAAGCTGTTAATATTATGCCCTACCCCGGCAAGCGCAATTCCTATTTTGTTTTTTTTGTTGGATTCAAGAATAACGACCCCCAAACCAACGAACAAAATCTGTATTACACCACGGTGGACTTAACGCTTAAAGAGCAAGTTTCTTCTCAAAGCCGGATACTGAAAAAATTGCAGACAAATTATAATTCACTTACTTCTGCCCGAACCGCAAATTGTCAATCTTACTGGGTACTTATTAACAGTGCCTACTCAATTAATGCATTCTATGTTGACAGTAAGGGTATCAATACTAATGCGGTAAAATCAAAGGTAAGCGGAAGTGGTTTTGTTGGTTACAGCACGTTTAAAATTTCTCCGGATGGCGATCATGCCGCAAGAATTACCAGAGAAGACGGGAAAATAAACCTCGAAGTTTTTGATTTTGACAAAACCAATGGCACCTTCTCAAGCCGATATAAAAAATATCTAAAAAGTGAAGAACAATATTTTGATTATAGTCTTGAGTTTTCACCCAATAGCAAGAATGTATTTTTACTGATGGATAGTGTTTACAATGGTCCTAATCCTCTCATTGGTTCCCTTACTAATTCTGAACTCTGGGTTTATAAAATTCAATCAGCTACAATTGATGAATTTACAAATTCAGGCATCTTACTTTATTCCATTAAAGGTGCTACTTCTGCATACTCCAACATGCAAATTACTCCTACCGGACGGATTTATCTCACCTTCATGGGAAACAACAAAGTGTTGTCTTCGATCAACAATCCAAATGCGGAGAAAAAGGAAGACTTCAATTTTGACCCTGGAAAAATAGGCCCTTATGCGTTTATCTATCCACCCATATTTCCATCTTATTATTTCCAAAGTTTAGAATATGAAATTACTGAAATTCCTGCGGAGGCTGGGAATGACCAGTTGGCTTGTCGCGACCAACATGTTATTCTAGGCAGTGATTCACAAAAGGGATATACCTATTCATGGGAGTCATCCGGTATTCTGAATAACAATTCAATTTCAAATCCAACATTGATTGCTCCCAAAACACCGCTGCCGGCATACGATACAATCTGGAGCTTTGTCACAGTAAATGACAGCCTATGCCGACAGGGAATTGATTCTGTGAAAGTGATTTATAAGCCAGCTCTAACTTCAAAAATAAACGGGAGTAAATCTGTTTGCCCCGGAACAAAAGAAGTTTCGTATTGGATAGATAACTCTGTTAACAACAACTTTTCATGGGAAGTGATTGGGGGTGTTGTGTCACAAAACTATTCTGATAGTATAACGGTAAACTGGTCGGTTGAAAATTTTGAGGCTGAGGTAAGCGTAATTTCTGTCAACTCCTATGGGTGTTCAGATTTAATTGATCCATTTAAGGTAAAGATCTTTAAAGCACTCGAAACGGATACGCCCATTGGGCCGGATACTTTATCATGCGACAACCGGTCATATCCTTATAAAATACAAGGAACAAACGGATCGGTTTATCAATGGAACATACTCAATGGAACAATTGAACAAGGTAATGGCTCCAATCAAGTACTGGTGAATTGGAATAAGGATAAAAAATATGGTAGCATCTGGATTGAAGAGTCTGTAAATACAGAACTGGAAATCTGCTTTGGCCGGTCTGATACTCTTTTTATTGTAAATCCACGAAGCTTTGGAAATGAGAACATCCTGCTGTACAGTATTTCATCTGTGATTGATGAACCACAAAAGCTGAATATCCATTATGAAATCAAAGATCCTTTTTTTTATGAACCCACCTCTGATATTTATTGGAAACCCCTTGCGGAAGTTTCATGGAATGAGCCGCATACTCTAACGAACTCGAATCTGCTTCATCAGTTTGATTTAGGTAAAGAAATTGATAACGAGTATCTGTTTCAAATCAGAACAAAAAACATCTGTGGCGAAGAGGTAGCCAGTGCAGTAAACAGTAATATTTTTTTAACGATAGAAAAAGATTCCATAAACGAAACCATGCGCTTAACCTGGAATAAGCCGCGGGCATGGACTGAAGTTACTTCATACGAAATTTTTCTTAAAAAAGATGATGAACCTATGATGCGCTATGACAGCGTTCCCGGAAACGTGTTACAAAAAGATATCTTCAACACGGAAGATGGCTTTCAATTCGAATTTATCATCACAGGCCATTCGGCAGAATCGCCATTCGAGGCAAACTCAAACAATGAAGGAGTTTACTTCGAGCACATCCCTTTTATTCCCAACGTAATCACTCCCAACAGTGACGGCTTCAACGATTATTTTGTAATTGACAAACTAAGTCTGTATCCGGAAAATTATCTTTTAATATTAAACAGATATGGAAAACCGGTGTATGAAAGAGTAAACTATCAAAATGAATGGGATGCTTCTGACTTATCCGGTGGTGTGTATTATTATCTGTTTAAGACCACGAAATACAATCGGGAATTAAAAGGATTTGTCCACGTAATTCAAAATTAGAAGACATTCATTTTCACAATTATACTCCTTCTTGCTTAATGAGTTCAGCAATTAGCGCACTTTGAAGATCAGGATATTGAAATTCAAATCCGGTTTTTCTTATTTTTTCTGAAGACACTTTACTGCCGTTTACAATCATCGCTGCCATTTCGCCAATCAACAACTTCATAGCAAATGCGGGCACAGGTGGTAGTAACAACGGACGATTCAAAATTTTTGCCACTGCTTTTGTGAAGTCTGCATTCGTGGTCCAATCACACACGGCATTATATGCTCCATTCATTTTAGCATCTTCTGCCGCTTTCATGAACATGGCACACAAATCATCAATATGAATCCACGACATCTGTTGTTTTCCCGAACCCAGTGCAGCACCCACGCCTAAACGGATGGGCTTTGCCATTTCTACCAATGCACCACCTCTGTTACTCAGCACAATACCGATGCGCATTTTCACAGTGCGAATGCCCAGTGAACTTATTTTATCTACTTCCTGCTCCCACTGCCTGGTTACCTGTGCCAGAAAATCACTACCCGCATTACTATCTTCTGTGAACACTGTTTCTTCCATGGTGAAACCATAATAGCCAATGGCGGAGGCAGAGATAAATGATTCTACCTGATGGTTTATGTTTTTCAAGGTGTCGAAGAGAAGTTGAGTAGATTGAATACGGCTGTCGAGAATTTCTTTTTTTCGTGCTTCATTCCAACGCTTATCCGCCACACCTGCACCCGCTAAATGAATGATGGTGGTCACTCCTTCCAATGCTTCACTATCTATTTTATGATTGGCTACATCCCACACATACGATTTCACCTCGCCTTGTTTTTTTGTGCGGCCCAGATGCACTACCTGATAGCCCTTTTGTAGCATCATTTTTGTGAGTTGAGCGCCAATCAAGCCCGATGCACCGGTGATTAATATTTTTTTGATCATTATTAGTAGCTTTGAACCATCATAACATTGAAAATATGAATAAGTTCTTTATTTCTGCATTCCTTTTCCTATGCACACTCAGTTCAGTTGCGCAGAGTGTAAAAGTATATTCGCAATCTGAAAAGTTGAAATCTGATAAAATCACTGTGCATGCCGTTACCTTAGAGGGAAAAAAAGACGAGGTATCCAATGCCTGGAACAAGTACTTAAAAGAAATAGGCAAATTAAAACAGAATAGCGATCCGATGATCCTTTCTGAGGCCAAAGTGGGTGGTGCCACTTACTCCGGAAATAATTTTTATGCGGGTTTTAGAAAAGTAAATGAAACTTCGTCTTCCGTGTGGATAGGAATAAACCCGGCAGAATGGCCTGACAGCAAAGTGAAAGGAATTGACGATGATTTGGAAAAACTGATGTATCAATTCGGAGTAAAATTCTATCGCGATCAGGTGCAGGTGCAAATCAATGAAACACAAGAAGCCCTGGATGCTGTAGAAAAACAAAAGCTACGTGCGATAAATCAAAATAAAGACTTAACGCTTAAGCTGAGTAACAATGAGCAGGAGAAGATTCAACTTGAAAAAACATTGGAAAACAACAAACTCGAAAATGCGGTTTTGAAAGTAAAGCTTGAAAACAATAAAAAAGCACAAGATTCACTGCTAAACGTAAGCACCCAGATTTTTAAAGTGATGGAGCAACACAAAGAAAAGCAGCGCAAAATCAATTAGCGCGTTTCGTCTTCCACTGTTTTGCTTCTTTATCAAAATAAGTTTGTTCATCAGGAAATTCGATAAACTCAATATCAGGCGAGTTGTGCGTTTCATAAGGAGTAAGTGATTCCCCCTTTACAAACTTGTCAAATAAAATCATTTCGCGTTTGGCGAGTGTATCGGGCACCATCTTCCAGGTGCGGAATA
>JALOMN010000187.1 GCA_025455445.1 Cyclobacteriaceae bacterium | reverse complement strand
TCGGTTGACACCATCTATTTTAACCCGAAGAAAATACCACATCAGGCCACTCCGAAATTTGAAATTCACGAGTTGAAACAACTGATGGAAATTCTATAAACGCGACTTAATACCTAATTTAGTGCCTTCATAAAATAGACTTAATCACCTAACTAATTAAAGATATGTCAACCGGATTTTTTCATATACCCTTTCCGAAAAATGAACCGATATTGTCTTATGCGCCCGGTACGAAAGAACGCGCCTTATTAAAAAAAGCACTGGAAGAAGCACGCGCTTCGGTATTGGATATTCCGATGTACATCGGAGCCGAAGAAGTAAGAACCGGCAGTAAAAAAGCGCTAACTCCTCCGCATGATCATCAACATATATTGGGTCATTTTCACGAAGGTGATAAAAGCCATGTTGCACAAGCTATCAATGCCGCGCTTGCCGCTAAAGAATTATGGTCTGGCTTAAGCTGGGAAAATCGCGCAAGCATCTTTTTAAAAGCAGCTGACTTATTATCAGGTCCGTATCGCTATAAGATTAATGCTGCCACTATGTTGGGGCAATCTAAAAATGCATTTCAGGCAGAGATTGATTCTGCCTGCGAGCTGATAGATTTCCTTCGCTTCAATGTGTACTTCATGGGTGAGATATATAATGATCAACCACAATCTTCACCCGGTGTGTGGAACCGCATTGAATATCGCCCGCTGGAAGGTTTTGTGTTTGCACTCACTCCGTTCAACTTTACGGCCATAGCCGGAAATCTTCCAACCAGTGCCGCACTGATGGGCAACACCGTAGTGTGGAAACCGGCCAACACACAGATCTATGCGGCCAATGTAATCATGCAGGTGTTGAAAGAAGCAGGATTACCGGATGGTGTGATTAACCTGGTATATGTGAGCGGCCCCGATGCAGGAGAAGTCATTTTCAATCATCGCGATTTTGCCGGCATTCACTTTACAGGAAGCACTGGAGTGTTTCAAAATATCTGGAAGACAATCGGAAACAACATTCATAAGTATCGCTCATACCCTCGTATTGTAGGTGAAACCGGTGGCAAAGATTTCATCATGGTGCATAAGAGTGCCAACCCAAAAGAAGTAGCTACAGCCATTGCCCGTGGTGCCTTTGAATACCAGGGACAAAAATGTTCGGCCGCGTCACGAAGTTACATTCCATCGAATCTATGGGAGGATGTAAAAAAATACCTGGTTGAAGATTTGAAGAGTTTTAAAATGGGTGGCACCGAAGATTTCGGAAACTTTATCAACGCAGTGATCGATGAAAAAGCATTCAACTCCATTACAGGCTATATCGAAAAGGCACGACAAAACCCGATGAATGAAATCATTGCAGGCGGAAAGTATGACAAATCAAAAGGATATTTTATTGAGCCCACTGTAGTTGTGACGAAAGATCCCTCTTCGCTCACCATGTGTGAAGAAATATTCGGACCGGTAATTACGATTTACATCTATCACTCCGAAAATTTTGAACAAACCCTTGAGCTGGTCGACAGCACCTCGCCTTATGCGCTCACTGGTTCCATTATGGCGAAAGATCGCTATGCCGTTGAAATGGCCACACGCAAGTTGGTGAACGCTGCCGGTAATTTTTACATCAACGATAAACCCACCGGTGCGGTAGTAGGTCAGCAGCCATTTGGTGGTGCAAGAGGATCGGGCACCAATGACAAAGCAGGTGCAAAAGTGAATTTATTGCGTTGGGTATCCATGCGCACAATCAAGGAAACATTTGTTACTCCGGTTGATTACCGATATCCATTCCTGGAAAAAGAATAAGAAAAAAATGAGGTATGAGATACGAATGATGGTAGTTAACTGCTGAGTTTGTCTATTTCAGATTTCAGATTTCGGATTTCAGATTTCAAAAAACTATTTCCTTTTGAATATCAGGTAATCAAGCGAATACTTGCCCGGTCCAAGAATTGCGAAGGCAATAAATGAAACCCAATACAACGAGGGAAGTTCTTTCCATCCAAATGGGTCTGACCAATGGTGTATAAACACCGCCACTGTAAAACCGAATGCTACCGGGATCGCCAACAAACGCGTAAATAAACCCACCAGCACGAACGAAGCGCACCCTACTTCAGTAAAAACCATTAAGGCCATAGTAGTGCGCGCACCCAGGTGCAATGGATCAGGATACTCCGTTACCCCATTCATAAAATTCTGAAAAGTTGGCCAGCCCTGGTTAATTACCAGGTATCCGGCAATCACAATGCGCATCAACAGCAAGGCAGTATCCTGAAATTGCGAGAGCTTATCGAGATCGGATAGTTTTACTTTGAACATGATTAATATATTCGTTACATCACATTGATTTTATTCTCGCCCGACTTTAATTCAATCACTTTACCATTCCACTCCAGACGTCCGGTGATATCTTTGGGCAAGGTAACTACTCCTGTTAAGGTGGTGCCCTTCTTTTCAAAAGTAACTTCCAGGTTTCCGGCCCAATGCGGGATGGTACCTTTCACGCGATCCAACTTCTGCAATTGTGGTTTGATTAACACCTTTTTAAAACCCGGAACAAAGGGTTGGATACCGGCAAAAGTTGCCAGCATTTCAAAATTCGGACTCGCACTCCATGCATGACATTCGCTGCGATCCACTCCTTCCGGAAACGTTGTCAGCCCCTGCGACAATAGTTTCTTCCATTTAAACAACAAGTCCATATACTGATCGCCCACCTCTGCCTGGTTCATGGCACGTGCCAGGTAGAAATCAAAATACAATGTAGTAGGTGTAATATCTTTAGCCTCGGTGATGCGCTTCAAAAAAAACTTCTGTTCATCGCGTGGCACCAATCCACAGAGCACCGCCATGATATTACTGTGCATGCTAAAGTGCTTTTTATCAGGTGTATCGGCATAAAGCCTGCGCTTGCTGTCGTAGGTTTGTTTTTTTACACTGGCTTTCAGTTGTTCACTCAGCGCTGCATACTTCTGTGCCAGGTGATCTTCTTTATAATAACTAAAAATTTCTGCTGCCATCGATAAGGTGTAGGCATAAAACAGTGAATTGGTAGTGAGTTTCTTGAAGAGACTCTCTTCCACAATTTTATGTGTAGCAAAAGTATGATCAAAGAAATCCCAATAAGGTTGCTCCTTCATCATATAATCATCGGTTACATATTGCTGAAAATGTTCGAGCACACGTTGCATGCCGGGTAAAAATGTTTTTACATATTCAGGATCATTACGATACATAAAAAAATCATGAATCATAGTAACCCACACCAAAGAGTAGTTCGGAATATATTGTGGTAACGAAGAAGGATAGCGACTATAAGTTAATCCGTCATAACCCAACGACCAATTGAATTGCTCCAATGCATTTCGTGCCAGTCGATCATCACCCGACACATAATACGAAACCAATGCCTGGATGCGCGTGTCACCAATGTATTGCAAGCGCTCCCAATAGGGACAATCCATATACGTTTCATAGGCGCACAAGCGGGCAGTATGCCAGCCGATATCAAACACTTTGCTGAGTGAAGGATCACTGGCCGTGAAGCTTGCCTTCTTTTCGAACGGATAACCTGTAAACCAACTCGCCAGGTTATCAATTGTGAGTGTCTGACTTTCTGTTTTAATATCCAGCTGCAGATATCGGAATGTGCGATACGCCAACGAAGTAAAGGTGCGTGCAGCTCCGCCATCGGCAATAAAAACATCATATACACCATGAATGGACTTACCTGCAATAGAATCGCGATGACCTTTGTCCTTAATATCTTCAAACAAAGCCTCCGCGTATGTAATTTTTATTTCACTGCTCTTGCCACCCGACACCCTGAGCTGCGGAAATGCATTGGTTAATTGTTGCTGATCAATCAGAATAGAACACGTTGTATTAGCCGGAATCTGAACAGGAAATTTCACAGGCTGTGATTTCAATCCTTCACTTCGTCTGATTACTCCCGGTTGCTGACTGATGTATTGATTCAATGGAATGGAACGGGGAAGTAAATCCCAGGTGGCATCGCCATAACCTGTAACACCAAAGGGTGCACCTGTTTCGGTCGCGAGCGGCTCACTCCAGTTACTGTCATCATAGTTTGGTGTTTCCCATCCCCACGGGTACAAGGAGGCATCTACTTTCTCCATCGGACCAGCCGCGTAATATTGCCGTGATACTGCTTCCTCACCAGGCCTGAACACAATGGGTGATATCGACTTATTTGCAACATACTTCCACGATGCATTCGTGTTTAACACTGAAGCAGACTCATCATCGCCTTGCACAATCAACGCAGTGCGTTTACCCATTACATATACGGGTGCGGCCTCTGCGTAATTAACTACCTGCACGGCTACTACATTTTTTCCCTCCTTCAATAAGGAAGCAATATCCAGCGATTCAAATCGCCAGTGATGAGCATCGCTGATTTGCGGACCCTCGGTAACATAAGTGCCATTTACAAAAAGCCGGTAACGATTATCGGCAGAGAGGTGAATTACAAACTGCCCGGGTTTGGTAGTCAGGTTAAATGACTTACGAAAATGAAACACACCATATTGGTAGGCACTTTCTTTCGGAATGATCCATCGCGCAGGCCAGCGCTGTTTGGTGATGTGATTGCCCGGAGTAACAAGTCGTTGTGCTTCGCTTTGGATCAAACCACTTAATATGAGTAAAAGGAATACCAACTTTTTCATAAAGTATGTTATTAGCTTAGTATAAAACCTCTCAAATTAAGTATTTGAGCTTAAATATTAACTCAATTTAATCAATATGGATTTTTGTTATTCTAAATCTCACTTTCCTTACTGTTGATAAAAGCTAAAATTTGAACAGATTA
>JALOMN010000186.1 GCA_025455445.1 Cyclobacteriaceae bacterium | reverse complement strand
ATATGGTCTTGACAAGAAAAACAAAGACATGAAAATTGCAGTGTACGACTTAGGTGGTGGTACATTCGATATTTCAATTCTTGAATTGGGTGACGGTGTATTTGAAGTTAAATCAACCAATGGTGATGTGCACCTGGGTGGTGATGACTTTGACATGCGCATTATGAATTGGATGGCCGATGAATTCAAAGCTGATAAGAACATCGATTTGCGTAAAGATCCGATGGCATTGCAACGCTTGAAAGAAGCTGCTGAAAAAGCCAAGATTGAGTTATCAAGTTCAAACGAAACTGAAATCAACTTACCTTATATCACTTCTGTGGATGGTGTACCTGAACACCTGGTGAAGAAAATTTCACGTGCTAAGTTTGAACAATTGTGTGATGATCTTATCCGCAGAACATTAGAACCTTGCCGCAAAGCCGTAGCTGACTCCGGATATTCTGTTGGTCAGATTGACGAAGTAATTTTGGTAGGTGGTTCAACCCGCATACCACGTATACAGGAAGAAGTAGAAAAATTCTTCGGTAAGAAACCTTCAAAAGGTGTAAACCCTGATGAAGTGGTAGCTGTGGGTGCAGCAATTCAAGGCGGTGTGTTAACCGGTGAAGTAAAAGATGTGTTGTTGTTAGATGTTACTCCGCTTTCATTAGGTATTGAAACAATGGGTGGTGTGATGACCCGCCTGATAGAATCAAACACTACGATTCCTTCGAAGAAATCCGAAGTATTCAGCACTGCCTCTGACAATCAACCTTCGGTAGAAATACACGTATTGCAAGGAGAGCGTCCGATGGCCCGCGATAACCGCACCATTGGAAGATTCCACCTGGACGGAATTCCACCCGCTCCTCGCGGTATACCACAAATTGAAGTAACTTTTGATATTGACGCAAACGGTATCCTCCACGTGTCAGCGAAAGACAAAGGCACTGGCAAAGAACAGAAGATTCGCATTGAAGCTTCCAGTGGTTTAACTGATGCCGAAATCAATAAGATGAAACAGGAAGCGCAGGCCAATGCAGAATCTGACAAGAAAGAAAAGGAGCGCATTGAGAAAATCAACCAGGCAGACTCCATGATCTTCCAGACTGAAAAACAGTTGAAAGAGTATGGCGATAAACTTTCTGAAGGAAACAAGACTGCAATCAGCACGGCACTTGAGCAATTGAAAGCCGCTCACAAAAGTCAGGATGCAGCAGCCATTGACAATGCTGTGAGCGCACTTAATGCCGCATGGCAGGCTGCTTCGCAGGAAATGTATCAGGGTGGTTCTCAAGCAGGAGCTAATCCGGGTGCACAACAAAATGCAGAAGCCAACGCAGGTAGCAACGGCAACGCAACCGATGTAGAATACGAAGAAGTGAAGTAATCTTCATTTTGATAACACAAAAACTAACAACCCTTCGGAAGAAATTTCGAAGGGTTGTTTTTTATACTCCTGTTGATGCTATTTTTTGATATACACACACTTTATCTTTACGGCCCTAAAAATTGTAATATATGTTAGTAGTAAAATTTGGTGGTACATCGGTAGGTAAGCCTGAGCGCATGAAAAAAATTGCCAGCCTGGTGCAGGATATGCCTGGCAAAAAAATTGTTGTGCTCTCCGCGCTCAGTGGCACAACCAATGCACTTGTGCGTATTGGCGACCATCTTATGGCACAGCAACACACAGGTGCCAATAATGAAATTAACGAACTGGAAAAGCATTACATGCAATTCATCAATGAGTTGTATACATCAGAATCGTATAAAGCGATTGGCGAAGAAATTGTGAGTCGCTACTTCAGTTTATTCCGGCTGCTTGCTGCAGGAAAGTTTGACGACCGCAGCTATCGTGAACTACTTGCGCAAGGGGAATTGATTTCAACGGAATTATTTTATCATCACCTGCATGAAATTAAAGTTTCGGCTCGATTGCTCCCTGCGTTGCATTTTATGTCAATCGATGAAAATCAGGAACCCGAATTGGAAAAAATCAGTGAGCGTTTAAAACCCATATTAGAAACGTTGACAACCATAGACATCCTGGTTACCCAGGGATATATCTGCCGCAACCACCGCAATGAAATTGATAATCTCAAGCGTGGTGGCAGTGATTATACCGCTTCATTGATCGGTGCAGCAATCAAAGCCGAAGAAATTCAAATCTGGACCGATATTGATGGTATGCACAATAACGATCCGCGTATTGTGAAGAAAACTATTCCGATAGCAGAACTTACATTCGATGAAGCTTCAGAGCTTGCCTACTTCGGAGCTAAAATCTTACATCCATCTACCATTGTTCCGGCACAAAAATTTCACGTGCCTGTAAGACTTAAAAATACAATGGATGAGAAAGCAGCAGGTACGATAATCAGCGATAAAGGAAGCCGTGCACAAATAAAAGCGATTGCTGCGAAAGACGGTATCACGGCTATTAAGATTAAGTCATCGCGCATGTTGTTGGCTTATGGATTTCTTCGCAAAGTATTTGAGGTGTTTGAACGATACAAGACACCCATCGATATGATTTCCACCTCTGAAGTGGCAGTTTCTGTTACCATCGATGAAAACAAACAACTCGACAAAATACTGGAGGAACTCAGAACATTTGGTACAATTGAAGTGGATGACAATCAAAGCATCATCTGTATTGTAGGTAATATGCTTTCTGAAAAAGAAGGTGTATTGAAAGAAGTTTTTCAATCTTTGGCTAACATACCCATTCGTATGGTGTCATATGGCGGAAGCCCAAATAATATTTCCATTCTGGTGTCAACCAAACAAAAGGAAGCTGCACTAAATCTGCTGAATGAAGGGCTTTTTAAACTTTAAAATTAGATTAAGCGAATTATTAAAAAAACAGGTTGAGCATCAACACAAAAAAAGAATCTGTAGCAATGCGCAGATTCTTTTTTTATTTTAGACGATTATAGTGAGCAGGGTTTTTTAGAAGTTATTTTGAACTTGATGATTAATCTAATCTTTTTGTGAAAGACGCACTCTCCAGATTTATACTCACCGGTATTCTCTTTTCAATTTTGTGGTCATCTGCCTCTGTGGCAGGTAAATTTGGTTTGCTTTCTATAGAGCCTCTTTTATTTTTTACAATCCGGTTTATTTTGGCCGGAAGTCTCTTGCTGGGTTTTTCCTTACTTATCAAAAAAAACAGATTGCCATATAGAAACGAATGGAAACAGCTAACCATTTTTGGCGCATTTAATACTGCTTTGTACTTAGGCATATTTATCATTGCTCTGCAATATATTACCGCAGGCATCACAGCATTGGCAATTGCGCTTAATCCTCTTCTTATCAGCTTAATGTCTTCTGTTTTCTACGGACGAAAAGTAAGTTGGATTGAATGGGTGAGTATTACCGTAGGCATGATCGGTGTGTTCGTTGCCTCTTATCCGTTGCTTGATGGCCAGTATGCATCATGGCAAGGATTACTTTTATTAGGATTGAGCATGGTGGCATATTCGTTTGGCTCAGTGTATTATGCCACAGTAAAATGGAAACTTGATCGTATCTCCATCAATGGCTGGCAGGTATTGATAGGCGGATTACTAATTGCTCCTTTGGCCTATATTTTTTATACGGGAAATAATAAATATGACACCAACTTCTGGTTTTCACTGTTGTGGTTGGTAATACCTGTATCAATAGGTGCCGTGCAACTGTGGTTAATTCTGCTTAAGACAGATGCCGTGCGCGCTTCACTCTGGTTGTATTTATGCCCCATTTTTGGATTACTTTTCTCAGCGATTTTATTACACGAACCGCTAACAACTTATACACTTGCCGGAACACTATTGGTATTAACTGCACTCTACATCGGGCAGCGGAAATTATATACTCCAGACAAGAATTCTTAAAAAAATCGCAAACCGTTTATCAAATTTTCTTATTTGAAATTTATTAGAAATTTCAACAATTATTTGAACGACTTCGCTTAGCTTTTATTTTACTATATATTTAGCGATCACGTAAACCCTCACTTATGGAAGTTATTGTAATTGTCATTTTCGTAGTAGGTTATTTAGCGATTGCGCTGGAGCATCCCATCAAAATCAACAAGACTGCCTCTGCGCTGCTGACGGGAGTAATCTGCTGGACGTTGTATGCTGTATATAACAGCGAGAATATTGATCACATCGGAGAACAATTGCATGAACATCTGAGTGAAATCTCCGGTATTCTTTTCTTCCTGATGGGGGCCATGACAATCGTAGAATTAGTAGATGCTTATCAGGGTTTTCGATTGATCACTGATAGAATAACGACAAAAAATCCTGTAAAACTTCTTTGGATCATCTGCATCGTCACTTTCTTCTTGTCTGCAATTCTGGACAATCTTACCACTTCAATTGTCATGGTTTCTTTGGTTCGCAAGCTGGTGCCTAGAAGAGAGATGCGATTGATCTTTGTAGGTATGATTGTAATTTCGGCCAATGCAGGTGGCGCCTGGTCGCCTATTGGTGATGTAACTACCACCATGCTTTGGATTGGCGGGCAGATTACTACCGTTAACATTATGAAGACACTCATTCTGCCGAGTATCGTGTGCATGGTAATACCTGTACTTTATCTTCAGTTTACATTAAAAGGAGATTTGGGGGATCCAGAACATTATGAATCCTCTGCTAATTCAAATAGTCATGGACATAGTCATGGACACAGTCCTGCTCACGGAAGTGCAAAAGTAAAAGGCTCAAACGCAATGTTAATTCTAGGTGTAGGAGGTTTAATTTCAGTACCAATCTTTAAGACATTTACCCATTTACCTCCTTATATGGGAATGTTGCTCGCATTAGGTGTGCTTTGGGTTGTTTCCGAA
>JALOMN010000185.1 GCA_025455445.1 Cyclobacteriaceae bacterium | reverse complement strand
AAATCCCCCGAAGGCAAAAGCAGAATCTTGTTTTAATTCATTGAACGAATGATGGTAGAATGCTTTACCGGTCCATCGGTTATCTGCGGATGCCAAGTTGTAGTCAATTCCTGCTAACCGCGAGTATGCATTAGGTTGAGTGGTAAACTCGCCACCAATCGAATCCTGAAATGCCTGCTTGTTCACAACTATCATTGAGATGTTGGAGCGTGCGAATACCTTTTGCTGAATCGTTCCTACGGTATAGTTGGTAGAAGGGAGATCGATTTCTTCGTCTTCAGCAGTTTGCATATTTAAAAATCCTATGCGGGTATTGTTATTTATTTTTCCACTTAATCGCACACCACCATAAATAGTATTTTGAATATTCTGACCCGTAGATTCATCGCGGGCAACACCAATACGTCTTGAAAAAAATGGGCGGGTTCCGTCCAGGCCGAAGTTGGCAAACAAGTCGGCATTCTCCAGAAAAAATTGTCTGCGTTCCGGAAAGAAAATTTCAAACCGATCGAGGTTTGTTACCTGTTCATCAACCTCTACTTGCGAGAAGTCTGGGTTTACGGTAAGGTCAAGATTCAAAGCTGGTCCTATTCCAATCTTGGCATCACCACCAAACTGCATTTTGCTTTCGGTGGGTGTTTCCTTTTCAAAATTTCGTGAAGTATTGTTTGCGATATAGGGAATTATAGAAACATTGGCACCCGGGTCTTCGAGAGGTTTATCCCAAATGAGTTCTTTGTTGAACGCAAGATTAACGATATCAAAATTGCGTGGAATTGGCGACCAGGTAGATCGCTCTGCATATTGGCTGTCAATCCGATAAAAATTAACATTCCAGCTGGAAAGATTTGATTTAAAGCGCAAGGTTTTGAAGGGTATGGCCATTTCGGCTATCCAATACTCGTCATATGTTTTTACTTCAGAGTACCATTTGTTATCCCAGTTTAATGTAAAATCGTTGCTACCCGTGCCACCACCATTTGCTACCAGGCCCTCGCGTTGCACGCCATAGGGATTAACCCCAAAAATGAATGCATTGGTTTTATCTTTGAATGTATCGAATACAATAGATACCCCATCATTGGCTTCGCCTCTGTAATCTCTGCGCAGGGAAGGAGTTACATACTTGCGGGGTCCGAGATTATGCATCAATGCTCCGATATAAATAAACTGATCATCGTAAGTAAGTCTTATTTCAGTTTGCGCGTTTGCTAGTGACGAATCGTATGGAAAGTACTGTTTAAAATTGGTGGCCAATTCTGCTGTTTGCCAGTCAGGTTCATCCAGAATGCCATCTAGTTTAATAGGTGCTGTGGCTCTGTGTATGGTAACAGAGGGTTGTGCCAATGCAGGCAAAGAAGCTAAAGCTCCTAAAATCACCAGTATACGAACCAGCACAGGTTTAGAATTAGGTCGCAATAATAATTAACTTGAATATGGCCTGCAATGAAATGTGATAGATGGCAACTGCACGATTTTTAGTTTAAGTTTTAAGGTAAAAGTTTTGGGTAAGCTGCCGGTATTTATCTGTCCAGATATCATCTTTTTCGTAGAGAATAATTTTATCTGTTTGGAGTGATTGATTTTGAAATTGAAATTCCAGTAAGAGTCTTTCCAACGGTTTATGTGCGCGCGAAAAAAACTCACCTGTCCGTACACAATGAAGGCCTTTCAAATTTGCCAACGTAATTAATTGTTTGCCCTCTGCCGGGGGTAGTATAATGGCAAGCTTACCGTTTGGTTGAAGCAAACGGATACTATGCGTTAGCAGCTCTTCAGGCGCCAGCGTTTCAGTATGACGCGCTCTGATTCTTTTATCGAGAGGCGGTTTTGCACTATCAATAAAGAAAGGTGGATTACTTACGATCAAGTCATAAGGTTGTGCCTGGTAACTTTGAAGAGCGGTGTGATGTGCAACCATTCTTTCGGCCCAGCGTGATAGTGCAAAGTTTTCCCTTGCCTGTTCGTAGTCTTCTGCCGCAATATCAATCGCATCGATATGCACATCATCGTGGGTGCGTTGCGCCATCATCAGCGCAATAACACCTGTGCCGGTGCCAATGTCTAAAATACGTTGTGTATTTTCTACATTCGCCCAAGCTCCAAGCAACACTCCATCCGTACCAACTTTGTGGGCACACTTATCATGTTTTACCAAAAAGTGTTTAAACTGAAAAATGTCTTTTGGTCTCCTTGTCACACTTACTTCAGGCTGCAACTGCGTTTCGATATACTTTATATTCCCAGTCGGCAAGTAAAGGATTCATTAAATTAAACCACACTGGCGGCAGCATGGCGATTACTATCATGGTAGGATAACCAAACGGTAATTGCGGACTCTCATCAAAATGATTAAGTACCTGGTAGCGTTTAATGGCATTGGCATGATGGTCTGAATGGCGTTGCAATTGAAAAAGAAAAAAATTGCTTATCAGGTGACTGGCGTTCCATGAATGCAGCGGGTTAACCCTTTCATAGCTGCCATTTTTTAATTGCTTGCGCACGATGCCGTAATGTTCGATGTAGTTAACCAATTCGAGTAACGTAAAGGCAACTAAACTCTGAGTGAAAAAGAATACAGGTACTTGCCAGGCAAAGTAACCTTTCCATGCACTGAGGCCAAAAGTTAGTGCACCGCAAAATAGGAGTGGCAGAATAGCAAACCAGATCATTTGATTATGGTAACTCCAGGTACCAATACCTTTTCGTGTTAACCTTTCGGCTTCCAGTTTCCATGCGTGCGCATATCCTATACACACTGACCGAAACCAGAAGGCATACACATTTTCATTTCTTTTTGCAGTAGCAGGATCTTCCGGGGTAGCTACATTAACATGATGACCCCGATTATGCTCAATATAGAAATGCATGTAACAGACTGTCATCAATAGTAGTTTGCTATAGAATCTTTCCAATGGAGATTTTTTGTGCCCAAGTTCATGCGCTACAGTGATGCCAATTCCTCCGGTAACCAATCCCACCGATAGGATAAAACCCATCCACTCATACCACGTGGTTATCTTGCTGTTGCTGATTGCCACTGCAGCCCAAAGTATAAAAGTTAATTGCACAAAGGTCCAGATATAGGTAATGAAGCGGTAGTAAAATTCTTCACCAATGATTTTTGATTCTGTTTCAGTCACGTTTTGGGTATCCAGTCCAACCAGATAATCAACAACAGGCAGCAATAGGAAGACAAAAGCAACGCTGATGAAATTCCACCAACCATCCAGGTAGTAGCCGGCAATCACCAGTGCCGGGAGAATAAAAGCTGTGAAAAATCCTATCTTTTTAAAGAAACTCATGAATCATTCAATTAAATCCATCAACGAATCTACAAAATTGTAAGTAGCCATGCATTTTCACCAAACGAATTGATAGCTATAAGTATATCGGCCTACGAATCGATACTATTCATGCACAAATTGCCCAATAATATCACTTTCAATTAATTACGTTACCTTTGCAACCAATTTATAATAAAATATCTTAATGAAATCATTTGACGCCCTGGGTCTTTCTGGGCAACTGGTGGAAGTTATCCGCCAAATGGGTTTTGAATCACCCACACCGATTCAGGAAAAAGCAATACCAGTTTTATTAAGTGGCAATACTGACCTGGTGGGTCTGGCGCAAACCGGCACCGGCAAAACAGCGGCTTTTGGTTTACCATTGATTGAATTGGTGGATGAGAGCAAACGTGCTACACAGGCGTTGATTATTGCCCCAACTCGTGAACTAAGTGTGCAAATTACCAGTGACCTTGAACGTTTTTCAGAGGGTTATAAAAAACTGAATATTGTAACAGTCTATGGTGGAGCGAGTATCCGCGATCAGATTGTGAAAGTAAAGCGTGGCGCACAAATTATTGTAGCCACACCAGGGCGATTGATCGATTTGCTGTCACGCAAAGTAGTTGACCTTACTTCGATACGTTTTGTAATTCTTGATGAGGCAGACGAAATGCTGAACATGGGATTTAAGGAAGATATTGATGAGATTCTTTCTACTACCCCCGAAGGAAAAAATGTATGGTTGTTTTCAGCTACCATGCCGCGCGAGGTAAGAGAGATTGCTAAAAACTACATGAGCAATCCTCAGGAACTCACCATGGGCGAGCGCAACCAGGGCAATGAGAATATTGACCATCAGTATATTGTGGTAGACGACCGTGACAAATACCTCGCATTGAAGCGTTTTGTGGATTATAATACAGACATATTTGGTGTGATATTCTGCCGCACTAAAATTGACACACAAAAAATTGCTGAGCATTTAATTAAAGATGGCTATAATGCCGATGCATTGCATGGTGATTTAAGTCAGCAACAACGTGACCGTGTCATGCGCAGTTTTAAAAACAAAACATTGCAGTTATTGGTGGCTACTGATGTGGCAGCTCGCGGTATTGATGTAGACAGCATCACACATGTGATTCACATGAACATGCCTGACGAGATGGAATTTTATACACACCGCAGCGGTCGTACCGCGCGGGCTGGTAAAAAGGGCATTTCAATGGCGATAATTTCTAAAAAGGAAATTGGAAGAATTCAGCAGATAGAGCGCAGTTTGAAGCGCAGATTTACAAAAGTAAATGTGCCTACGGGCGATGAAGTATGTCTGAATAAATTATTAGCACTTGTACACAAAGTGAAGCAAGTGGAAGTAAATGACGAGGAAATTGATGCATTTCTACCTGAAGTATATCATGAATTGAAAGATCTTAGCAAGGAAGATATCATTAAACGATTTGCGTCTATCGAATTCAATCGCTTTCTGGAATATTATCGCGATGCCCGCGATTTAAATAAGTCGGATAGGGTGAAGTCC
>JALOMN010000463.1 GCA_025455445.1 Cyclobacteriaceae bacterium | reverse complement strand
CATGGCGCCAGCATTAAAACCCAACCGGGCGATAGCATCTATTACAGCGACCTGGTAGCTAACTTTAACCATGAGATAAGAACCAGTAAACTTTCCTTTAAAGCGCATATTGGTGAATATCATTTTCCAAATGGCGCTATTGGCTTGCGAAACATTCACATCGCAGAAGGCCCCGGCAAACTGATTGGTATCATGGGTGCAAGCGGTGCCGGTAAAACAACTTTGCTCAATGTGCTGGCCGGTCTGGAAAAATCAGATACCGTAGACATTACCATCAATGGATTTAACATCCACAAACAAAAAGAAAAAATACACGGTGCCATCGGTTATGTGCCGCAGGATGATTTGTTGATGGAAGATCTGACGGTGTATGAAAATCTTTATTACAATGCGAAACTCTGCTTTGCCAATTATCCGACAGAAGAGTTACATCAGCGCACAAACGAAATGCTTGAAAATCTTGGGTTGGAACAACGCAAAGATTTACGCGTAGGTAATACGTTGAATAAAACAATCAGTGGCGGGCAACGCAAGCGACTGAATATCGCACTGGAACTAATACGCGAACCCGCGGTTCTATTTTTAGATGAGCCTACCTCCGGCCTCTCTTCACGCGATTCAGAAAATGTAATCGACTTACTCAAAGAATTATCATTGAAAGGTAAACTGGTGGTTGTAGTAATACACCAACCCTCTTCTGACATCTTTAAGATGTTTGATAAGATCATCATTATGGATACCGGTGGCTACCCTGTGTATTATGGAAACCCTGTGGAAGCGGTAACTTACTTTAAACGCGCTACCAACCAGGTGGACAGCAATCGCGGACAATGTGAAATATGCGGTAATGTAAATCCAGAACAAATCTTTAATATCATTGAAGCTAATGTGGTGGATGAATATGGTCTGCCCACTGCCCAGCGAAAAGTTACGCCCGAACAATGGCACGAAAAGTATGTGAGCACCTTTAAGCAACCACAAACCGATGACATTAAAGAAGAAACTACCTGGGCACTACATATACCGAATAAGCTTCAACAGATGTTCATCTTTGCGAAGCGCGACTTCCTCTCAAAAATCAGCAACAAGCAATACTTGCTCATCAACCTTTTGGAAGCACCCTTGCTGGCCTTGCTGGCAGCTATCCTTACCTTGATTATCCGTTACCGGAATATTCATGATAGTGATGAATACCTTTTCCGTTTTAACGATAACATACCCGCCTACCTTTTAATGAGTATAATCGTGGCCTTGTTTATGGGGCTTACGGTAAGTGCCGAAGAAATTATACGCGACCGGAAAATATTAAAACGTGAGTCGTTTCTAAACCTTAGCTGGAATAGCTATCTCACCTCTAAACTTGTTTTGTTATTTACACTATCTGCGATACAAACACTGCTATTTGTTTTAATCGGTCACTTTATTTTAGATATCAAAGGCATGCACCTCGCGTTTTGGGTTGTGCTATTCAGTACCTCCTGTTTTGCAAATGTGTTGGGATTAAATATTTCTTCTGCATTTAATTCTGCTGTAACAGTATACATACTTATTCCATTGCTGTTGGTACCGCAGATGATATTAAGCGGCACCATGTTCAGCTTCGAAAAGTTAAATGAGAATATCAGCACCACAGGCAAGGTGCCGGTGCTAGCCGACATGATGGCCTCACGCTGGGCTTATGAAGCCATGGCGGTGTATCAATTTCAGTATAATGCCTATCAGCGCGAATTTTTTCAGTATGAAAAAGCCAAGTCGGTGGCCGATTTTAAAGTCGCATTCATTTCGAATGAACTGGAAGAGCGCGTGCAACAATGTGTTGAGTTTATATCTTCCAACGCAACAAACAATAGTGAAACCTATACTGAAAACCTTGCCATCATTTATAATACGTTGCGCAATGAAGAATTCAGAAACGGAATTGAAAATCTGGATCTGAAGGAGGTGCTATCACCTGATAAGTTTACGCTTCCTGTAGCGAATCAACTTCTGGGCTATTTAAAATCCTACCGTAGCCATTACCAAAAGATTTTCAATGAGAACGTAGCTATCTTTGATAAAAAGATGGTCTACCTCGAGCAAAAAGGTATTGCAGTGAATGAGTATAAAAATAACTACTACAATGAAAACCTTTCCGAACTGGTGCGAAATGTAAATGCCATCGATCGGGTGGTTGCCTATGATGGAAAATTGATTGAACTCATCGACCCAATTTACCAGGATATTACTCCTGCTCATATTTTTGATTATCGTACTCCATTCTTTGCATCCGAAAAAAACTTAGCAGGTATGCGTATCAGTACGATGCAATTTAACCTGGTTGTAATCTGGATGATGTCGTTGCTGCTTTATATTGCTTTGTATTTTGAGGCACTGAAAAAGTTTATCAGATACATGGGAAGGTTCACTTTGCGTAAAGACAATAAATAGTGAATTAGTACTGGCGATGCTCAGCGCTTTTTCTTTCTAAACTCCCAGGGCGGGATTGGATTAGGCGCTTGCCACAACCCTGCTTTTTTATTTCGGGCATTATTTTCTAATTGCTGCCAGGTGGGATTTTTATCATATTCACGATAGTGCCAGGCCAAACCTTTTTCCAATAATTTCTCATTGACATTCACACCAC
>JALOMN010000005.1 GCA_025455445.1 Cyclobacteriaceae bacterium | reverse complement strand
AGGCAAACAGAATTCCAGCCCATGGATAATCAGGATCACTCAAGGGCGGAAACATGTTTAATTTTTCCTTTGGTGTGGACGCAATCATCGCATCCCAACCACCCAATTCGGATAAGCCCAGGAAAGTAAGGATGATGGATCCAATCAATAAAACAATCGCCTGCATAGTTTCCGTATAGGCAACCGCATACATACCACCCAACACTGTATAAATACCCGTGAGTATAACCAATACAAGAGCACTGGTCCAAAAATCAAACCCTAAAAAAGTAGCAATCACAATCGCACCGGCATAGACGGTAACTGATACCTTTGTGAGTATGTAACTCAGTAACGATACCACCGAAAGAAACCAGCGCGCGGTGCCATTAAATCGTCTCTCAAGAAACTCGGGCATGGTAAATACTTTGCTGCGCATATAAAATGGCACGAACACCCAACCCAGCATGAGTACGATCCATGAATGCATTTCATAATGACCCAAAACCAACCCTGAACTGGCAGCGGTTCCGGACAAGCCCACCACATGCTCGGAGCCTACATTACTGGCAAGTATGGAAGAACCAACTACAAACCATCCGATATTTCGTCCGGCAAGAAAGTAGTCCTGTGCGGAGTCCTTCTTTTTACGCATAGCCCACACCGCTATACCGGCAATGATGGCGAAATACAAACCGATAACAATCCAATCAATAGTTTGAAAAAGCTCCATATCTGTAGGCTAATTTAAATCGAACTTAGCAAGATTTTAATATAAAACACTCCCCTTACAAATTCTTAATTCTCCATTCTATATTATTCATTGCCTCCTTTCAACCTATCAACAACTTCTTTAATTTTTCCATACCCACACTTGCCTTCTCGGTAATAAATTCAAGATTAGGCACATGCAGTATTTCCGGTTTTTTAGGATCAACTACATACTTCATCACTTTATCAGGCACATAATCAATCAAACCAGCTGCGGGATACACTACCATTGAAGTACCCACGACTAAAAATAAATCGGCACCTGACGCGAGATCTGCAGCAACCTCCATCATCGGTACAGCTTCACCAAACCAGACAATGTTAGGGCGTAATTGCGAACCAAGCTCACACACGTCACCCAACTTCAACTCCCATCCTTCAATCGCATATTTTAAGGCAGGATTTTTTGTGCTGCGCGATTCAAATAAACTTCCATGAAGGTGTATAACATGCGATGAACCTGCTCGCTCGTGAAGATCATCTACATTTTGGGTGATGATGGTTACATCAAAATTATTTTCGAGCTCAGCCAGAATTTGGTGGCCTCGGTTTGGCTTTACTGTCAGTGCTTGCTTTCTGCGTTGATTATAAAACTCCAGCACAAGTTCAGGGTTTCTTCTCCACCCTTCAGGTGTAGCTACATCTTCTACTTTATGTCCTTCCCATAATCCTCCGGAATCGCGAAATGTGGCGATGCCACTTTCCGCGCTGATGCCTGCTCCGGTAAGTACTACGAGTTTTTTCATTACTTATTGGTTGTTAGTTGTCATGCACTCAAACTTTGTTGCCATTGCATGGAACAAACAACTTACCACCATCAACCAGTTCATTTCAGATTGCGATTAAAAAAATCAGTTGCATTTTCAAAAACACGCTTCCAACTTTCATATCGAAGGAAGCCATGCACTTCATCAGGCAAAATCAATAATTCTACTTTCACATTTTTATCTCTGAGTTTTTCTACCAGGTCAGTGCTTTGCTGAAAGTTTACATTGCGATCATCATCACCATGCACCATAAGCACCGGGCCTGTCCATTTCGAAATATCACCCACCGGGGAAGATTTTTTTGCAAGTTCCAATTCATTCTGTTGCAAACCCCAGTAGTTTGTGGCATCCATCCCATTGAATGACCAGTCATGCACACCATGCAAATCCACACCTGCTTTAAAAATTTCCGGATTGCGTGAAAGCCCCATGGCCGTAAGATATCCGCCATATGATCCGCCCCATAAACCAATTTTATTCATATCCACCTCAGGCAATGACTGAAGATGTTTCGCTGCCGTAACCACATCCTGGTATTCATTCGCACCGCGTGGGCCCTGATTAATTACTCTTCGAAAATCTCTGCCATAACCGATGCCCGCGCGAAAGTTTACTGAAATAACTGCATAACCCTGACTTGCCAGGTATTGATTGAATGCATAACAATTAATGTAATAATCGCTGTAATGAAAGCCCAATAACATTTGTCGTGTGGGGCCGCCATGCATAAAAACGATGCCGGGTCGTTTACCTGCTTTATTGCGATCTATAAAAAGCTGGGCATGAATTTCTGTGCGATCAGGCGCCTTCATAATCACCTGTTCTGGTTTTACAAAACCCGCTGTTGAAAAAGTAGTGCTCTTGATTAACGAAACCGGAATAACACTTTTACTGACTTCATCTATACGCACCAATGTTTTAGATGAATTGCTTGTAGAGCGAAATGCATATAACACAGTACCGGCAAAAGCAGGATACATTTCAATATTCTCACCTGATGTTACTGCCACCGGGTTGCCGGCCACCACATCTGATTTCCAGATATGTCTGCGATCAATATCTTCCCTGTTTCCATCGAAATAAATGAATTTGTTAGTAGGATCGAATGTATAACTTTCCACTTCGCCATTGCCGGGTGTGATGTCTTTCAATTCACTGCCCTCTGCATTCATTGAATACACATGATTCCAGCCGCTATGTTCAGAGAAAAATAAAATACGATTAGTTGCACTCCACGCCAGTGGCGTGTTCGGATAACTCTGTGAAAATCCACCATCATCGGCCGGTGATTTCCAAATCATTTTGGCTTTTCCGGTTTCAGCGTCCGCTATCCAAACTGAAAACTTCACTCCTCCGGTGAGGTTGCTTAATTCACCGATCTTGGTTCCCGGTGTGCGAATGAAGGCTACACTTTTGCCATCTGGTGACCACACCGGAAAATTATCATTGCTTACATCCGGTGCAATCCATCGGATGGATTTTCTAATCAGGTTATAAATACCTATGAAACTATGATCACCTCGATAGCTGGTGAAAAGCACTTCATTGCCATCAGGTGAAAATTTTGGACTTGAATTCGTGCCACGCGCGTTAAACAATAATTTAGGCGTAGCATTAATATCCATGTTCGATTCATAAATCTGACCGCCTTTGCTAAACAAGAACTTTATCCCGTCTTTAAAAAATACTGGGTTAGTTCCATTTGTAATTTTTGCTGGCGGACTTTTAGAAGAAATCTCTTTATAATATATCGCTTGCTCTGCACCTTCCGCAAGACTCGCAGGGTTTGGATTTTGTCCTGCCCTGTTTGCAGCACCCCCTCTGACATATAGAAGTTTTGTTCCATTTGGTGAGAAGATAATATTGGAGATCTCCTGGCCATCGTCTTGCTGATAATCCGTAAGAAAACGTGCGGGCTCGTTACCTGTTTTAATCATGATGTTTCGTTTACCATGATCAAATACAATCCAGGCTACTGATTTTCCATCGGGTGAAGAGGCAAAACCAGATTCAATCGGATGACTGAGAAATTGTTCAAGTGGAGGTTGTGCCTGTATGGTGTTAGCAACTGCTAGCAACAAGGCGAAATAAAATGGCTTCATGTTGACCAAGATAATAGAATCTGTGGAAACCATGAAGCCTCATTCTGCAATCGGCATGAATGCGCCAAAGCGCTGATTAATTATTTTTTTCTGGCGCCTTTTTTAGGAGCTACTTTTTTAGCTGCTGTCTTCCTTGCTGCTTTTTTAGCAACCTTTTTCGGTTTTTCAGCAACTGCTACATCCGCGTCAGCAGTTTGCTTCTTTGCTCCACGATTAAATCTGCCAAAGCGACCTTTTGATTCCGGTGCATTTTCAGCAAGAGTTACACATTCCTCCAAGGTAAGTTCTTCAGGAACTTTGCCTTTTGGAATTTTCACGTTCTTCTTTCCCGCTTTGATATACGCACCAAAGCGTCCGTTCAAAATCTGGATATCCGGATTCTCAGCAAATCCCTTTATCAATTTATTCGCGTCAGCCACGCGTTTATTTTGAATCAATTCAATTGCCCGTTCCGGAGTGATGCTATACGGATCTTCTCCTTTTGGAATGGATACAAATTTCTTATCGTGTAATACATACGGACCAAAACGTCCTATGTTCGCAGATACTTGTTTGTCTTCAAACGATCCCAGGTCGCGGGGCATCTTCATCAACTCAAGTGCATCTTCCAATGTCACGTTCTCGATAAACTGTCCTTGACGCAAACTTGCAAACTTTGGTTTTTCTCCGCCATTATCATCGGGGTTTTCACCTACTTGAATATATCCGCCAAAGCGTCCCAACTTCACATATACATTCTTTCCTGTTTTCGGATCAACTCCCAACTCACGCACTTTATTCTGCACAGCAGATCGCTCAACCAATTCAGTTTTTGTAACCGTTTTCCGAAAAGGCGTGTAAAACTCATCGAGCATCTTTTGCCATTTCAGTTTGCCGCTGGCAATTTCATCAAACTCACGTTCGATTTCTGCTGTAAAAGAGTAATTGGTGATATCCGGAAAATGTTCTACTAAAAAATCATTCACTACCATGGCGATATTGGTAGGAAATAATTTATTGCTTTCAGCACCGGTAATTTCTGTTTCTGTTTCTGAAGATATTTTTCCTGATTTTAATACATGCACATTGTATTTGCGCTCCACTCCTTCCCTGGTTTCTTTGGCTACATAGCCCCTCTTCTGAATGGTAGAAATAGTTGGCGCATACGTGGATGGTCGGCCTATACCAAGCTCTTCCAGTTTTTTTACAAGACTGGCTTCGGTATAGCGAGGAGGATTGCGGCTGAAGGTTTGCGTGGCCGAAAGTTGATTCAGATCCAATTGTTGCCCCACATTTAAGGGAGGCAATACCTTTGTATTCTCATCTTCTTCGTCTTCATCCTTCGATTCAAAATAAACTTTTAGAAATCCTTCAAACTTCACTACCTCACCGGTAGCAGTAAGTGTTCGTGGATTGGTTGAAATGCCAATGGTGGCAGTAGTTCTTTCCAACTCTGCATCAGCCATTTGCGAAGCAATCGCGCGCTTCCAGATGAGTTCATATAAACGCTGCGCGTTGCGATCCATTCCTGGATTCATTACCGAAAAATCTGTCGGACGAATCGCTTCGTGAGCTTCCTGTGCAGAACTTGATTTTGTTTTAAACCTGCGTGTTTGCACATAGTCATTACCATATACCGCGCGAATCTGATTGACGGCACCATTCACCGCTTCATCTGATAAATTTACTGAGTCGGTACGCATATAGGAAATCTTACCTGCTTCATATAATTTCTGTGCAACCATCATGGTTTGAGAAACCGAAAAACTAAGTTTGCGCCCTGCTTCCTGCTGCAAAGTAGAAGTAGTAAAGGGTGGTGAGGGTGATTTTTTTCCTGGCTTTTTAACCAGATCAGCAATTGAAAAGGCAGCACCTTTACAAGATTCTAAAAAGGCAATCGCATCTTTCTCTTCCGAAAACTTTTCACCCAACTCAGCAACCAGTTGTTTTCCTTTACCTAAATCAAAAATTGCTGAAACCTTATAAGATGATTTGGTTTCAAACTTTTCAATTTCACGCTCGCGTTCAACTACTAATCTTACTGCTACTGATTGCACGCGTCCGGCTGAAAGTCCGGTTTTAATTTTCTTCCAAAGAATCGGTGATAGTTCAAATCCTACCAACCGGTCTAATAATCTTCGCGCTTGTTGTGCATTAACTAAATCAATATCAATCCCTCGCGGATTTTTTATCGCATTGAGAATAGCGTTTTTTGTGATTTCAGTAAAAACAATTCTGCGGGTGTTCTTGTCATTCAAATCCAATACTTCTTTCAGGTGCCATGAGATCGCCTCTCCTTCGCGGTCTTCATCGGAAGCGAGATAAACCATCTCAGCATCTTCGGCCAACTTTTTTAATTTCTTTATTACATCCTTTTTATCAGGACTTATGATATAGGTGGGTTCAAAATTATTCTCAACATCAATGGCATTATTACCTTTCGCCAAATCACGAATATGTCCCATAGAAGAAGTTACCTGATAATCTTTTCCCAGGTATCCTTCAATCGTTTTTGCTTTCGCTGGAGACTCAACAATCACTAAATTTTTCGACATACTTTTCTAGTTCACGGTGCCCAAATATCTGTAATTTTTTAAAAACACAAAGTTTGAACATAGGGTGCAGCGTTGTTTTGACAATGTTTTAACACCCATTAAAAAGAAATTAAAAGTTGTCAATTGTCTTGAATACCATTGTTTTAAGTCATTTAAGTGATGATTTTTAATTAAACTGATTCACTGGTTGCAAATATTTTTAATTTATTTTGAGAGTGAATCCGATTAATCGCACACTTATTCTTATCCGCCATGCACAATCACTTAGCATTCAGCATGATAAGTCGGATAAAGAGCGTGAATTAACTGAAGAAGGTATTCGCGATGCAAAAGCAATCGGAAAATTTTTAAGCACATTGAATTTACATGATTATCAACTTGTATCGAGTGTTGCCAAAAGAGCAATTACAACATCTAACATCATAGCCACTCAACTGAATTATCCTCAGCATGATATTTACCTTGATTCTGATATTTATTCAGGTAATATGGAAGATATACTCTACCTTATTCAAAACACGCTTGACGATATCCATACTTTAATAATAGTCGGTCATAACCCTGCCATTTCGGACATGCACAATTATATAAGTGTCAGCAATAAAATAATGATGCAACCAGGTGAACTGGCTATCATTCAAATTAACACATCATGGAATAAAACCATTGCCGGGTGTGGTTGCACACTTTTTAACTATCATCCTTCACAAACTGCCGTACATGGAAAATTATGATGAGGTTCTATCCGGTTTTGACCACAACGGACCGGGAATAAAAAATAAATTATTTGGATTACCCTTCTCCCCCGAACTAGCCCGAATGATAATCGTGCCTGTTCCCTGGGAAGTTACCGTGTCTTACAAGACAGGCACCGCACATGGTCCGCAGGCTATTTTAAATGCCTCCACACAAATTGACTTATACCATCGTGAGATTAAAGAAGTCTGGAAGTTGGGTGTTGCAATGTTGCCGGTATCGGAAAAAATGTATGAAGAAAATAACATCCTTCGGTCGCTGGCAGCCTCGCATATACGATCGTTAGAAACCAATACAGTAAGTGAAGCCAATCAACTTATCACTGAAAAAATTAATGATGCCTGTGAAACACTGAATATCTATATAAAGAACACCTGTAAGCAGTACTTAAAAGAAGGTAAAGTAGTGGGCATTTTAGGTGGAGACCATAGTACGCCATTAGGTCTTATAAGAGCATTGACAGAACAACATGCGCGTTTTGGTGTACTACAAATTGATGCACATGCTGATCTGAGAAAGTCATATGAGGGATTTATTTATTCGCATGGATCCATCATGTACAATCTCCTGAAACTCCCTGCAGTGAGTAAGATCGTGCAGGTTGGCATACGTGATTTTTGTGAAGAAGAAGCACTCATGATGCAACGCGCGGGCAAGCGGGTAAAAACATTTTTTGATGGCGACATAAAATCTTTTTCCTATTCCGGAAAGACATGGGCATCCGTCTGCGAAGAGATCATAAACGAATTACCGGAAACGGTGTACATAAGTTTTGACATTGATGGATTAGATCCAAAATACTGTACGCATACCGGAACACCCGTGCCCGGTGGGTTTGAATTAGACCAAGTTATCTACCTGATTAAAGCGCTCGCAAAATCAGGAAGAAAAATAATCGGCTTTGATTTATGTGAAGTTGCTCCTGATGATACCGAATGGAATGCCAATGTAGGTGCCAGAGTGTTGTGGGAACTTTGCAACTGGACAGGCGTTTCGCACGGACTGCTTAGTGCGAACTGATTTTATTTCATACTTTAGCCGCTTAAACTTATTTAACTAATCTACTCTGATGAGTGAACTAATCAGTAACATCGCTACGGGAGTGTGGACACCCGTTTTGTTTCTTTTGATCTTTGGAGGATTATTCTTTCTGATTTATTCGCGCTTTGCGCAATACAAATACTTTAAGCATACAATCGATATTCTGCGCGGCAAATTCAATAACCCAAACGACCCGGGCCAAATCAATGCATACGAAGCACTATCTACCGCGCTGGCTTCTACTGTGGGCATGGGCAATATAGCAGGAGTAGCCGCAGCGATTTCCATCGGTGGCCCTGGTGCCTTATTCTGGATGTGGGTAACAGCATTTGTTGGAATGTCTACGAACTTTTTTACAAGCACTTTATCTGTAATGTTTCGCGGAAAAGATTCTGCTGGCACCATTCAGGGCGGACCCATGTATGTGATCCGCGAAGCATTGGGCAAAAAGTGGTATCCGCTGGCTGTGTTATTTTCATTGTGTGCCATGATCGGATGTCTTCCGATTTTTCAGGCCAACCAACTTACACAAGTAATTATTGACATAGGCGTAAATTCTGAAAGTCTGAAAGCCTCGAGTTTTACACTGTTGGGTTTCGAAATTTCTACATTGAAGTTTACCATTGGCACCATACTTATGATCATCTCAGGGATTGTGATAATCGGTGGAATTCAACGAATTGGAAAATGGGCAGGTAAGATGGTGCCTCTGATGATCATTCTATATTTTTTAACCGTGATCAGCATCATTCTTATTAATGCATCCGAAGTGCCACGTTATTTATGGATGGTTATCACAGATGCTTTTGCCGCTAATCACTATCACGGTAACCCCGCGTTAGGCGGTGTGGTGGGTGGGCTTATTGTGGCAGGAGTGCGCAGAGCTTCGTTCTCTAACGAAGCAGGCATTGGCACAGCACCTATGGCATTGGGAGCCTCGAAAAGCACAGAGCCAATTCGCGAAGGCTTAGTTTCAATGATAAGCCCAGCCATTGACACGCTACTGGTATGCACATTGACTGCACTTGCGATTCTGGTAACCGGAGTGTGGCAAACTTCTGAGGCAAACGGTGTTACGCTCACTGCTACTGCATTCGAAAGTTCTCTCGGAAATACAGGTAAGATTCTATTATTAATATGTGCATTCTTCTTTGCTATAACTTCGCTCTTCTCCTACAGTTACTATGGCAACAAAGCAATGTCTTTTCTTGCGGGAGTTAAGGCAGGCAAATATTATGATTACTTCTACCTTACTACCATTGTGCTTGGTGCCATTCTTTCGATGCAGGATGTGATGAATATTATTGATGTAGCTTACGCACTGATGGCCTTCCCTACGATGATTTCAGGTTTTATTCTGGCTCCGAAAGTAATGACTGAAGCGCGATCTTATTTTATCCGAATGAAACAGGAGGGAAAACTTTAGCTCTTCACTTCCGCGGTTTGCGCAGCGGCAGAGTTGGCATTAGGATAATCAAATAACCCAAATTCCTTAATTGCGTCTTCCACTTTTGACGGCACAAATTTTTCCCAACCCGATTCTCCTTTGCGAATCATGGCAAGCACATTATCAGAAATGATATGGAGATTATTAATGTTGGCGTTTCGCACATCTTCCAGCTTATTATTGTCCATTAAAAAATGAAACAATGACTGTAGCCGTTTGGGAAGTTCCTTTTCAAAATGATCCAGTGTAAACAATTCATTTCCATCTCCACTGCGAAGTGCCGGGTAGACATAAATTTTTACATTGTTGCCAAACAACGAAGCAAAGCTTTCTAAAATTCCACCCCGAAGGTTCTCATAGGTTTTCTCTTCAAATACTTTCTGCAATGCATAAATGCCTAACACAAGGCCAATTTTTTTTCCCTTGGTAATTTTAGATAAATATTCTACCAGGCGATAATATTCAAAGTAATTAGAGATTAACACCGTTTGCCCGAGTGAACAGATAAGTTCTGCACGATGTAAAAAATCTTTCTCATCAATCTGACCATCGGAACTTAAATCGTTTAACGTCAATTCTGTAAGCACTACCAGTTTAGACTTATCCACATCAGGCTCACGTTTAAAATGCCTGCGCGAAGCGAGCAGCATATCTACATTCACGTGGGTCACCGGCCGGAATCGTCCGCGCAATACCAACACATTTTTCTTGTACAACACTTCGCTGGGCTGCATCACGCCACCATCCGGACCAAACATTGCTGCTTTGGTGAGGCCATTCTTCACCAGTTTCAGCGCCATCAACCGGTTATCCAGATGTTTGAAATCAGGTCCGCTTAATCTGAACATATCCACTTCCATGCGTTTGGACGTAAGACCGTCCAATAATGAAGTGATAATCTTTTCCGGGTCTTTCATAAACATGCATCCGTAAATCATGTTTACTCCCAAAATGCCCAGTGAAACCTGTTGTTGAAATGCATCGTTGTCGTGCATCTTCACGTGTACTACGCAATCATTCACAGGACCTTCCGGCACAAGTTGAAATCGCAACCCAATCCAACCATGGCCTTGATTGGTTTTTTCAAAATTCAACACCTCTACTGTATCCGCGAAAGCAAAAAATCTGGTTTCAGCTGCCCGATGGGGCAATCTCTCTGGCAATAACTTATACTCATGATTCAACATCTGAATCAATCGGTCTTCGCACACATAGCGCTCACACTGTCCATATATTGCATCACTGAATTTCATGTCATAGGCTGACATGGTTTTGGCGATTGTACCTGAGGCACCACCCACTTTAAAAAAGTTTGCTGCTACCTCCTGGCCTGCACCAATTTCAGCAAAAGAGCCATAGATTGCCCTGCTTAGGTTAATGCGTAATGCCTTTTCCTGTGTGCTTAATTTTTTTATTTCTTCCATGAACCTGTCTTAATCGCGATCACTAAACAAATTTCTTCTATTTTTTCGGTATTCAGGTATTAAACCTTAAAACTTTAAGTAAGGTAAATTCTTACCCGAATTGCTCCGGAAATAAAACGCACTTTTGATTATTTTAGTTTAAGGTCTATTTTGCGCACCTCTTTTAATAAATCACTATGACAAACAGAGGTAACTTTTCAGGAAGGTTAGGTTTCATTTTGGCTGCTGCAGGCTCTGCAGTAGGATTGGGTAACATCTGGCGCTTCCCTTACCTGGCTGGTCAAAATGGTGGAGCTGCTTTTTTGCTAATCTATTTACTGTGTATCTTTTTGTTGTGCTTCCCGGTGATGGTGGGTGAAATTGCCATTGGACGAAAAGTGGGCAGTGATGCATATGGTTCTTATTACAAATTAGGTGGAAGGAGTTGGGGATTTCTTGGATTGTTCGGAATTCTGGCCGGTATATTTATACTCTCTTTTTATAATGTGGTGGCCGGATGGGCATTCGGATATTTTCTCGAAATCTCTTTTGGTGACCTGTTGAATCATCCTGACTTTGGAGGATTTTTCGGTGCTTATGTAAATGATATCAGTGATAACCTGTGGTTTTCATTAGGCTTTATGGTGTTCACCGCATTAATTGTTTCACAAGGAGTGCAAAAGGGTATTGAAGCAGCCAATAAAATCATGATGCCTTCATTGTATCTTATTCTTATTGGGTTAATAATTTATAGTTTAACACTGCCCAATGCAATGGCAGGAGTTAAATTTTATCTCATACCAGAGCTAAGCGAAATCAAAGCTCAAACTGTATTTGATGCCTTGCGACAAGCATTCTTTTCACTCTCACTTGGTATGGGCGCACTGATTACTTATGGTTCCTATGTAAAGAAAGATCAAAATGTGGTTTCTTCTGCTGCTGTCATTTCCATTGCCGATACATCGGTAGCATTCTTCTCAGGCTTAATGATTTTTCCGCTTGTATTTTCTGCCGGCCAATCGCCTACTGAAGGCCCTCCACTTGTATTTATGATTCTGCCGCAGATATTTCACGACATGGGTCCTATTATTGGACGTGTGGTGGGCGGTTCATTCTTTTTGCTTTTGTGCTTTGCTGCGCTTACTTCTACGGTTTCTTTGCTGGAAGTGCCCGCAGCTTACCTGGTAGATCAAAAGAAACTTCCACGCAAAGGAGTAGTGTGGGGTTTGGCGCTTTTAATCTTTATTATTGGACTGCCCAGCATGGTGAGTCAGGGCATGGTTCCATTCCTTAACAAACTGCCTTTCTATCAAGGTCGTGATTTTCTCACATTTGTTTCTGATATGTGTGATATCAGTTTAACTATTGGTGGTGGACTGATGTGCGTGTTTATCACATACAAATGGAAAATTGAAAATATGAATGAAGAATTAAGTCTTGGGAATGACACCTACATGGGTTCAATTCTTCAAAAGTATATCAACTTTACGATCCAATATGTGTGCCCCTTGCTGCTGGGCATTCTTTCTATATTGGTGATTATAGATAAATTTTTCGGAATCGATAAAGTTTTCGGATAAACAACAATAAAATCAATCCACCCAATCCGCTACGAAAAGATTGGTATCGCGGGTGCCGTTATTATTCCGGTTGCTCGAGAAAATGATCTTTTTTCCATCCGGGGAAAACATGGGGAAAGAATCAAATACACCATCATAAGAAATTTGTTCCAGACCACTTCCGTCTTCATTAATCATGTATAGGTTAAATTGAAATCCGCGGGTGCTTTTATGATTGGAACTAAAGATTATTTTCTTTCCTGATGGATGATAAAATGGAGCCCAGTTAGCTTTGCCCAGGTTTGTAATCTGCTTAAGATCTGAACCATCTACATTACAGGTATAAATTTCCATTTCAGTAGGCGCCACTAAACCTTGCTTCAAATAATCGAGATATTCCTTTTTGGCTTCTTCTGTTCTAGGCCGAGAAGCGCGGAAAACCAGTTTCTTGCCATCCGGTGAAAAGAATGCGCCCCCATCATAACCTAATTCATTTGTAATCTGCTTTACATTCTTGCCATTGGCGTCCATGATGTACAAATCCAAATCACCATTGCGTGTAGACGTGAATACAATTTTGTCGCCTTTAGGTGATACGGTTGCCTCCGCATCATAACCCGGAGCATTGGTTAGTTGCTTTTTGGTTTTGCCTTTCAGGTCAGCCACGAAAATATCATAGGTATCATAAATAGGCCAGAGGTATTTTCCACCTGGCGCGCGCCCCGGATCAACCGGACAATCTTTGCCACCCAGGTGGGTAGAGCCATATAGGATAGACTTATTTCCCTTAAGAAAAAATGAACAGGTAGTTCTTCCTAACCCAGTGCTGATAAGTGGGGCCTTCGCGCCTGCCTTACTTAAATCCAGGCCTTCTACAGGCATATAAAAAATCTGGTCACAATTGAGACCCCATTCCTTATTATTGGATTGAAAACTCACCATTTTGCTATCAAAGCTCCAATATGCTTCAGCATTATCGCCACCGAAAGTAAGCTGGCGCACATTTTTAAAATGGCTTTCCTGCGGATAGTGAACTAATGACGACTGAGCTGAAGGCTGTGCAACAAGTAATACAGTCAAGAAAAGAATTAAACCAAGTGTAAGAATAGAACCTTTCATTTTTGGGAAGTTAATAATTGCGCGAAGATAACAGTCTTGCGTAAAATGATTCATATGTGGCAATCGTGCGTTCAATAGAAAAAGTATCGGTAGCGGTAGTAATTCCGCCAGAAATCAATGTATTCCTCATATCAGGATTTTCTTCAATTAATCTTATAGAATTAGCTAGCGCAGCTATATCATTATCCTTAAATAACAAACCATTAATACCATTATCTATTAAATCAAGATTGCCTGCTGCTGCTGTAGCAATTACAGGCACTCCCAGAAACATTGACTCCAATAAATTTTGCGATAACCCTTCTGAAGTGGAACAAAGTACAGTGCAAGTAAAAACCCTGTAATAATTAAGAGCCTCCTTTTGTTCAACTTCTCCAACAAAAATTACCTTGTGAGGAAATTTATATGAAGAAATTATATCGCGTAACTCATCATCTTCTTTTATTCCTAATAAAAATACTGTGACAGGCTTTCCTATTAAATCAAGAGCTTTCAATAATTGTTCTTGTTGTTTCCTTCTTGAAATTGACCCTATAACAAGATCACCCTCATTAACAGAAAATCTCTTTTTTAATGAAAGTGTCTCGTTCATGTCTACATGCTGATATTTGTAGGAAGGAGTACCATTATATATAACCTCGATGTGTTTTTCAGGAATGTGATTTTCAATAAGAGATTGTTTGACACCTTTGCTCACCGCAACAATCATATCAGTTCCGGAAACATATATCAGATTTTGAAAAAAACCTCCAGTGCTTTTTGAAACCTGTCTGCGTGTATGGATCAAAATTATGCGTAATCGAAAAAAGTATTTTGCAAACACTGAAATATATCGGTCTTTGCTCGATTGTGCATTCACAATCTGAATAGCATGTTTCTTTATAAGCCTATTTAATAAAATAATTGATTTAAAATCAAACCTACCGCGAATTTTGATTGACTCAAAAATTACCTGCGAATCAATTAAAATCCGACTAAGTTCAGACCCTGATCGCGCAGCTACAATCACCTTATGCCCACGTGAGGCAAGTCCTTTAGCAAGATAAGAAACCGAATAGGTAGAACCGGCCAGAAAATCTTCCTGCGTG
>JALOMN010000184.1 GCA_025455445.1 Cyclobacteriaceae bacterium | reverse complement strand
TTTTCCATAGTTGAGTTTGGGGTAGCCTACAAGCGCATAGAGGTGTCGTTCAGAATTCAATCTTCATTGGAAAGTTTATACATGAAAGAACTGGAGGGTAATTGGGGCGTACCCACTGAGTATTCAGAATATTTTGAACGGCATCAGACGGAATCACCCATTGAAAGTAAAGAAGCAATACTTGAGTTAATGCTTTCATTCAAATTATTCTAGGAAAAATTAGTTTCCTGACTCTATTAATTAGTTACACTTCTTAAAAGCCGTTTCTAACATAACGTCAGATTTTAACCTACCATTTTCTTGATACATAATGGGCTACCATTTACATCATAAATTTTCATGATATAGTTTAGTAAGAAGGCTGACCAAAGTCAGTTATCATGTGCACCATTCATTAGTATTTTAGCCGCAATAAATTAAGTAAACTTTGTGAAGCGGCTTTCTCTTCTATTCATGTTGTTTTTAATTGGCTGGCAGGCATATTCGCAAGGCTCTACCGAATATGGCTCTGGCCTGAAACTCGCCCTCAATGAAGACGGAGGCAAATACATCCGGTTTGTATTGTGGAATCAGATCTGGTACCGGCAGCTGCAGAATAATCCGGGGTCACTCATCAATGGCGAGGTCAAAGACAATTCATGGGACATCAGCGCGAGGCGTGTGCGTGTGCTCATGTATGCGCAGATATCGCCACGATACCTGATTGTCACTCATTTTGGAATCAACAACCAGACCTTTGGCAGCGGTGGCGGCAGTGGCACGCAGGATACCGGGCCATATGGTGCCGGCAAAAAACCTCAACTTTTCTTTCATGATGTATGGAATGAGTATGCCATAGTTCCTGCAGTAGATTGTGAGACCGGAAAGCAGAACAAATACAATTTATATCTCGGTGGCGGGCTTCACTATTGGTGGGGCATTAGTCGTATGAGCAGCGCCAGCACACTAAATTTTCTGACCATCGATGCGCCAATTGTCAACTGGCCATTGGTAGAAGTGAGCGATCAGTTTGTTCGGCAATATGGTGTGTACACCAAAGGACAATTAGGAAAAGTAAATTATTCCCTTGCACTCAATAAACCCTTCGCCACCAACCGCACGCCTGAATATGATCTTACCAGAAATCAGCGTGTAGCGGTAGACAACAATGGTGACCCAGCACCGGCCCTTACCGGTTATTTTGATTATCATTTCTTCGAGCAGGAGTCCAACGTGTTGCCCTATCGCGTAGGCACGTATGTAGGCACGAAAAAAGTATTGAACTTCGGAGCGGGATTTTATCATCAGAACAATGGAACACAAAGTACAGATGCAATAGGTGCCATTCAAAAACATAACATTACATTATTAGGTGCTGATGTGTTTGCTGATCTTCCTTTCGGTGACAAAGAAAAAAATATGGCGTTAACTGCTTATGCCGTGTATTACAATTATAATTTCGGCCCGAATTATATCCGCACACTTGGGTTGATGAATACTTCTTCGCAGTTCGATCCGAATCTTGCACCCAGCGAACGAACAATAAACGGGCCTGGCATATCCAGAATGTTTGTGGGTACCGGAAATATTTTTTATACACAGGCAGGATTGCTACTGCCCAAGGCACAACATAATAAGATGCGCATTCAGCCGTTTGCAGCTTACACCAACAAAAACATGGAATTCCTCGATGAGCGCGGAAACTACTTTGATGTGGGCGCAAACTTTTTCCTGGATGGTCATCATGCAAAGATTACCCCACAATTCAGCACGCGGCCATTATACTTTCAACGAGATACAAAACGTGTGATTGATGGTATTAAAAGTGAATTTCTCTTACAGTTGCAAATTTTTTTATAGCCAGTAATCATCTGAGGTTAACAACCACTTCTTCCGCATTCCATCCATACACCCGCACCGATGTGGGAGTTGTTGATTCCAAATCAATCCACACATTCACCAGTTGCTTCTCACCTGCTTTCAACGTAATGTAATTATCCGACCAGTATGCAGGCAAAACCTCTTCACCCCTTGCATCAAGTAATTGCATTCTGGTAAAGAATGCCAGTTGCTTCGAATCGTTTTGCAATTGCACGGTAATCATCCGCTTATCTTCCCGGATGTTATCCGTAATGACAGACGCAGCTACCGTTGCCTTAGGCATGGTGTTGAGCGAAGTAAAGTCGTTTGCATTTTCAAGCCAATAAGTATTTGCGCTCAGCAACTTGCTTTGTGCATCGCGCACGCGCAACAATAAAAACTGCACTCCGGCATTTTTCTTCCATTGCGCCATTGACTTCCACGGTATGGAAGAAGAGGGTAACAATTTCAATTTCTCACTTGCTTTGAGTAACGACTTTCCATTTACATCAAACAACTCTGCCTCTATGGTGATTGCTGAATAGGTATTGTATGTTCGGTTCACCACATCAATCAAATCCGTATTGCGATTGTATTGCGCATGCACCGGTGCCGTAGAATTTCTGGAGAAATAATAACCAGCATTAGGCAGATAGTACCAATCGTAAATCTGCCAGATTACACTTGGAAAAGCCGGGTTTAGTTTCCACAACATCACACCACCGGTTTCATTCAGCTTCCATTGTGGCGCTTCAAAAATACCCTGGTAGCCCATGGCATTCATCAACTGCATCTTATCAGAAAATTCTTCCATGGTGTTGGGTTCGCCATAGCGCTTTACCATTTCCTGGTAATACAAATCGTAGCGACCGTTGCCGGTGGCTGCATCGTGATAACCCCAGGTATCGTTGAAGGGAAACGGTGCATTTTTATCCCACACGAGGTTAGGAATTATTTTCGGCAGCGTAGTGTAAGGAGGTTGTGACGGAATGCCTGTTTCATCTTTAAACACCCAGTCGGGAGCTTTCTCGGTTAAGTCGAAATACACTTTTGGATCTTTCCAGGTGTAGGGGCCGCCACTATACACACCTGATGGTTGATTGTCGGGCCACGAGCCCGCCCATCCGTCAGGCAGTTTTGCAAAACCCGATGAGCTCGGAATAAATGGTCGCGTGCCATCGATGGCAATCACACTGTCGCGCATGGCATCATACAACGGCTTGCGTGCATGACCTTCGTTACCGCCCGTCCACACCAGCAAACTGGCATTGTGACGGATGCGGTAGATTGTGCTTGTTACATTTTTTACAAACACATTTCCTTCCAGCGGCCAATCGGGTGAGCCTTTAAATTCACCTTGTGTGTCGCCCGTTACCCAGAAGTCGCTCCACACCAACAGCCCCAGGCGATCGCATAAATCAAAAAATATATCGGATGGTGTAACACCCCCACCCCAGATGCGCACCAGGTTCATGTTTGCATTTTTCACCAGTTGCAGTTCGCGTGCAATGCGCAGCGAATCATTCTGCAACATAATGTCGGGCACCCATGCACCACCTACGAGGTGAATTTTCTTTCCGTTCACAAAGAAATCTCTGCGCACAGAATTTTTTGTTTTAGTTGCCGCAGATGATACCGTGCGAATTCCGGTTTTAAAAATTTTCTGATCGCTCACCGCACCATTTTGTTCTAACTGCACCGTAACGCGATAGAGATTCGGCTTACCATAATTCAGCGGCCACCACAAGGCAGGGTTTTGAATACGCAACTCTTTTACCTGCGATGGCGTGAGTTTTACTTTCGTGATTCGCTGCTTGCTTATTTGTATCGGGTAGGTGAATGAAATATTATTTCCATTAAAATTCTCCGGTTGGAGTGTTACCTTAAGATTGGCATTTGATACTGAGCCCGATAAATTTTCAATCGCCATCTCCAGAGTGAGGTTGGCCACGGAAGTATCGGGCAGATTCATTTCGGTGATCACGCGCGGGTAATTGATCTTCAAGTCACCGGAGGTTCGCAGATACACCGGTTGCCAGATGCCCATGTTGCGATCGCGCACAGGCGGCATCCAATCCCAACCCACAGAACAGAGCATTGTTACATTCTTGCCAATGTCTCCGGTAGGCCCGCCATTCGGATAGAAGTCGTCAAAGATTTTAAGTTGCTCTTGTGAGGGCAGACCGGGAAAATCGAGTGGATAAATTTTGATGGCAAGTCCATTCATCTGGCCGGGCTTCACATAGTTTGTTACGTTTAGTTCATGCTCAGCAAACATGCCCACCATCTGTGTAGAGTCGGCCACTTTATTTCCATTCAGCCACACCTCAGCGCGATAGTTGATGCCTTTAAAACCGAGGTGATAATTTTTACCGGATGCCGATGGCACATTAAACGTGGTGCGAAACCAATACGGCTTCTTCCACGGATTGCCCACACCGGGAATGTGACTGTATTTTTCGAGTTGATATTGCTTGTTGAATTCATCGGAGGCATCGGGTATGTACATGTTGTTCATGCCCTCGTAGGGATTAGGGTATACTTTATTTGCCACCAGTCCGCTCAGCACGGTAGTGGGCACCGTTACCGGGAACCAGTGCACGGGCGGGCGATAGGCAGGATCAGAAAGTATCTTACCATTTTCCTTCACCAGCAAGGAAGCCTGCATGGAAAATTGAGTAAGTGTTTGTTTAGAGATGGGTTGACTGAAAAGCAGGTGGCTGGCAAGCACACCCAACAGCAGAAGAAAGGATTTGGCTTTCATATGGAATGGGATGAATTACTAGCTTTAAAGATGCGCCAATACTTTCTTCCTTCCGATGATAAAAGTCATGGTTTGTTACGTGAATACAAAAACTGCACAAAAAAAATATCAGCTATTTTCGGCCAAATCAGTATGTTCTTAAGGGTTTTTTGCCCAATTTGAATTACATAACATCATATGCCTTTGTAAATAGAGTTGGCGGCCATTTTCAAATAAAGATTCAACTAACGAATAAAAATGGGACT
>JALOMN010000183.1 GCA_025455445.1 Cyclobacteriaceae bacterium | reverse complement strand
CAACGATGTAAATGAAGTAGAAAGTGCAGTAATGAATAGTCTGAAAGCAGTAATGAAAGAACCCATTACTATAGCGGTGTATTTTTTCGTGCTTTTTACCATCTCGCCCAAACTAACTTTTTTCACACTGCTTGTGTTGCCAATCACGGGTGGTGTATTGGCAGAAATTATAAAGCGCTTGAAAAAACAAGCCACCCAAAGTCAGGAGTCACTGGGTCGCATATTGAATATTTTGGATGAGACGTTCAGCGGCATGCGGGTAATTAAAGCATTTAACGCGCGCGATTTTGTAATTGAGAAAATTGAAAATGAAAGTGGTTTTTATCGTAAGACGAGCAAGTCAATGTCCTACAAAAATGAAATGTCCGGCCCTGTATCAGAAATACTGGGTGTAATAATCATTGCCGGTATTATTTTCTATGGCGGCAAGATGGTGCTCAGCGAGGACTCTTCGTTGGAGCCTGCAGCCTTCATGACTTTCCTTGCAATTTTTGCGATGATCATACAACCCGCTAAAAATTTCTCTAATGGGATAACCTCCTTGCAGAGAGGCACTGCATCTGCGAAGCGAATATTTCAATTAATTGACCAGCAACCTGTAATTAAAAGTAAGCCAGGTGCGATAGAAATCAGCTCCTTCGAAAACGATATTGAATTCCGCAATGTGAGTTTTGCATATGATTCAGATAAGGTGCTGAAGAACATCAATCTTCGAATTGGCAAAGGAAAAACAATCGCATTGGTGGGGCCATCGGGTGGTGGAAAATCAACTCTGGCCGATTTGATTCCACGGTTCTATGATCCTACTGAGGGTGATGTTTTACTCGATGGCATTTCACTGAAGGATATTGAGTTAGAATCTTTGCGAAAGCAGATAGGAGTGGTTACACAAGAGTCGATTTTATTTAACGATACCATTTACAATAATATCGCATTTGGGATGCCACATGTAAGCGAAGCCGATGTAATGGAAGCAGCGAGAATCGCCAATGCCCATGATTTTATCATGCAATCCGAAAATGGATACCAGACTTTTATAGGCGAACGAGGCAGCAAACTATCGGGTGGGCAGCGCCAACGACTGAGTATAGCACGTGCGGTGCTTAAAAATCCACCTATCTTAATTTTAGATGAAGCCACTTCGGCACTGGATTCAGAATCTGAACGACTGGTGCAGGATGCTTTATTCAGCCTCATGAAAAACCGTACTTCTGTCGTAATAGCCCACCGGTTAAGTACCATACAGAATGCCGATGAGATAATTGTTATTCAGCAAGGTGAGATTTCTGAGCGTGGCACGCATGAAGAACTGAGCAGAAAGAATGGGTTATATCGCAAGCTTGCGACCATTCAAAAAGCGGAGCAATAATATTTCATGCAAGGTTTTGTGCATTTTTTAACTTTTGAATTGATCGAAAAAGCATAAGTTTGTTGCACCATTTCAAAGCATGAATAAACGCAGGCGTATTTTCTTTATCATATTCGGGGTTTATCATGTTATTGTCTTAGCATTGATTTCCTACATTCAACTGCAGAAGAATGATTTAAATATTCTTCTGGGCCTCTATTCAAAAATCTCGTTAATGTGGTTTGGCTCCCTGCTGGGGGTGATTTTATTTCTGATTGATTTTATCTGGAGTTGGATCGAAACAAAATCTGCTGAAAAGAATCAAGGCATCATGCGGCATGAAAACAATACCTTGAAAGCGAAGATTTATGATATGCAGCAAACTGCAAAAGGTGAAGAAACTTTACCTCAGGCTTCCTCTTCCAAAGATAAAACCATGTAATTGGCTATGGGCTATTCTACTATCATTGCCGCAGAACTTCAACAGGCAGCTGATGTACTTCATAATTTTTTAGCGGACGCAGAAAATCTAACCAAAATTGAAACTGCAGCCCGGCTTATTTCAGATTCAGTGAAAAAGGGTGGAAAAGTAATTTCATGTGGCAATGGTGGTTCACACTGCGATGCCATGCATTTTGCGGAAGAACTTACTGGCCGTTATCGCGATAATCGTAAGGCAATACCAGCAATTTGTGTTAGTGACCCAAGTCATATTTCGTGCGTGAGTAATGATTATGGATATGAGTTTGTCTTTTCACGATACCTGGAAGCACTCGGCAATAAAGGTGATGTGCTTTTGGGCATCAGCACCAGCGGAAACTCAGCTAACATTATAAAGGCTGCTCAAACTGCAAAGGAAAAAGGAATGAGTGTGATTATTCTGTCTGGTAAAGACGGAGGCAAACTTGCCCCTTTGGCAGATATTGAATTACGCGTGCCTCATTTCGGATATGCCGATCGCATTCAGGAAGTGCACATAAAAATTATCCACATTCTCATTCTTCTCATTGAAAAGGAAGTGATTGGTTAGTTCGCTTTTCTTTTACCAAAGATTACTATCTTCGTTTTCGTACATCGGTAATCCGGTGTTTAAATTTAGAATTTTGAATCTGAAATTTTGAATTGATAAATGGTTGCAAAGACTTTTGGAAGTGCAGTTCATGGTGTAGATGCCCGCACAATTACAGTGGAGGTAAATGTGACACAGGGTAAGGATTTTCATATGAGCGGTCTGCCTGACACTGCTGTAAAAGAGAGTCAGCATCGCGTAGAATCTTCCTTCAAAAGTTTAAAGTATTTTATGCCACGCAATAAAGTGGTGGTAAATCTTGCACCAGCCGATTTGCGCAAAGAGGGCAGCGCCTATGATTTGCCAATTGCACTTTCTGTGTTAAAGGCATCCGAGCAGATTACCGCAGAAGAACTGGATAACTATGTAATTATGGGCGAGCTTTCGCTCGATGGTATTTTAAGACCCATTAAAGGTGTGCTGCCCATCGCCATACAGGCGCGTAAAGAAGAGTTTAAAGGATTTGTGTTACCTAAATCAAATGCCCGCGAAGCAGCGATTGTAAACAACATTGATATCATTGGTGTAGAAACACTGCAAGAGGCAATTGATTTTTTTGAAAAGAAAAAAACTATAGAGCCACTTCGGGTTGATACCAGGGAAATTTTTCAGAGTAAAGTCAATACATACGAAGCCGATTTTAAAGACGTACAAGGTCAGGAAAATATCAAGCGAGCCATGGAGATTGCTGCCGCGGGAGGACACAATGTAATTATGATTGGTCCGCCTGGTGCTGGTAAAACCATGCTGGCAAAGCGATTGCCTTCAATTCTTCCACCGCTTACGCTGAATGAAGCACTTGAAACAACCAAAATACATTCAGTAGCAGGCAAAATGGGTGCTGATGCCACGTTGCTAACCACGCGGCCTTTCCGCAGCCCTCATCATACAATTAGCGATGTTGCTTTAGTCGGGGGTGGAGGAAATCCGCAGCCAGGTGAAATTTCACTTTCGCATAATGGTGTGTTATTTCTGGATGAGCTTCCTGAATTCAAACGCACTGTTTTAGAAGTAATGCGTCAGCCTATGGAAGAAAGACGTGTTACAATTTCTCGTGCAAAAGTTTCTATCGACTATCCTTCCAACTTTATGTTGGTGGCCAGCATGAATCCGTGTCCTTGCGGTTATTACAATCATCCCGAAAAGGAATGTGTATGTGCACCCGGTGTGGTACAGCGCTACTTAAGTAAGGTGAGTGGTCCTCTGCTTGACCGCATTGATTTACATGTAGAGGTTGTGCCGGTGAGTTTTGATCAGATGACCACCCAGCGTAAGAATGAAACCAGTGAGGAGATTCGCACGCGTGTAGTGAAGGCGCGTGAAATGCAGGGCGAACGATTTAAAGGACAAAAGAATATCTATTGCAATGCCATGATGCCAAGTAACATGGTAAAAGAAATTTGTGAAATTAACGATGCCGGACGAGCTCTATTAAAAACAGCAATGGAGCGGTTAGGTCTCTCCGCACGCGCTTATGATCGTATATTAAAAGTATCCCGCACGATTGCCGATCTGGCTGGAACCTCTGAAATTAAGATTGAACATCTGGCGGAAGCGATTCAATATCGCAGTTTGGATAGAGAGGGTTGGGCAGGTTAACCATTTTCTCATATATCTCTTGACCAAAAAATGACTCGCACATTAATTATTTACGGACTCGCTTTAGCAGTATTGGTGTTCTTGCTTAAATACCTGGAGTATCGATTTGTGGTACGTGATTTATCAATCGAATTTTATGTGGGAATTGTTGCGGTGTTTTTTACCGCTTTCGGAGTATGGGCAGGATTAAAACTTACACGAAAGCAAGTTGTTAAAGTTGGTCCTGAATTTATCGTTGATGAAGCAGCCCTTAATCGGTTAGGAATAAGTAAGCGCGAACATGAAGTGCTGCTGCTTATTTCACAAGGCTTAAGCAACCAGGAAATAGCCGATAAACTTTTTGTTTCGCTTAATACCATTAAAACCCATTCGTCTAACCTCTTCCTTAAAATGCAAGTGAGCCGGAGAACGCAGGCGGTGCAGAAAGGAAAGGAATTACGGCTGATACCTTAAGTACATTTACTATAAGATTAAATTCATCAGTAAGGTTAATTTGAGTTTCAACAGGCTAACACTATTGAGGGATTTTCCATTAATTTTATAAAATCACCCTTTCGGGTGAAGGATTTTGAGGCCTTGTGCCATTGTTTTGTTCAAAAAACATAACATCAATGAAAAAAATTATAATCACCTATGTGATAATCATGCGGGCGGCACAATCACATTTGGTAAAGCATTTATAATTGGTATGTCAATTACCATGATTGCATCCATCTTTTATGTGATTGCTTGGGAAATTACCTATGCACGTTCAGGCGATTGGTTTATGGAGCAGTGGAGTAATGGTGAAATAGTTAAACTGAAAGAGAGCGGAGCCTCGGATGCAGATATTCTGAAAGCGAAAAAAGAATGGGAGGGTTTTGTGGAGATTTATAAAAATCCATTGGTGCGTTTTGGTATGACACTGATGGAAATTTTTCCGGTGGGATTACTCATTTCATTACTTAGTGCGACACTTCTCCGTAAAAAAGAATTTCTTCCATCAAACAACAACTGATTATGCAATCAAAAGCTAGCACAGTAAAGGACTATATTGATTCACTTCCTGAAGAAAGAAAACTTGCCATTAATTCAATCCGCAAGGAGATTCTTAAAAATCTGCCAAAAGGTTTTGAAGAAACCATGCAATATGGAATGATAAGTTATGTAGTGCCGCATAAACTTTACCCGTCAGGATATCACTGCAATCCGAAAGAGGCATTGCCATTTATCAGTCTTGCTTCACAAAAGAATTACATCGCGTTATATCATATGATGGTGTATCAGGGTGGTTTGCACGATTGGTTAGTAAAAGCGTGGGTCAAAGCCACCGATAAGAAACTCGATATGGGTAAATCGTGTATTCGTTTCAAAAAAACGGAAGATATTCCTCTAAAATTAATAGGTGAGTTGTGCAGTAAGATTTCCGTTGATAAATGGATTGAAGTGTACGAGCAAACAATTAAAAAATAAGAATTCGTTAATTGGCAATATTTGAAAGCCGGGATTCAATCGAAAGCATGTTGATTGACTGAATAAAAGAAGATTGATTTTTATCCTTTATGATATAAAATCACGTAACTTCATTTAAACAAACCTCAACTAGTTATGGACTTCCAACCCAACTACCTCGCCATTTTGGCGGCAGCATTGTCTACATTTTTAATTGGCGGACTCTGGTATTCCCCTGCATTGTTTGGTAAAGCCTGGATGCGTGAAAACGGTTTTACCGAAGAGAGCCTTAAAGGCAGTAATATGTTTAAAATTTTCGGATTGGCATTTTTGCTTGGCCTGATTGCATCAGTTAACCTGGCTATGTTCATCGGTGCTGAAAGTGATCCCATTATGGGCGGCTTATGGGGATTTCTGGCGGGTGCTGGTTGGGTAGCTACCTTTGTGGGCACCCATTATCTTTTTGAAAGAAAGTCTTTTACATTATTTCTTATAAATGCAGGTTATAGCATTGTTGCTTTAACTTTGATGGGAGTAATACTGGCAGCCTGGAAGTAAGTTTCAAATCTCTAAATTAGTTTTTATGCAGTGGCGAGGAAGAAGACAAAGCGGTAATGTAGAAGATCAACGCGGTAGTGGTGGCAGAGGAATGGGCGGTCTGCCGATCAAGGGTGGGTTAGGTCTTGTGGTCATAATCGTAATCATAGGATTAATCACAGGAAAAAATCCGCTTTCGCTGCTTCAGCAAATTCCACTCGACAATGGTCAGGAAGTTTCACAATCCGCACCGTATCAAACCACACCAGAAGAGGAAGAACTTTCTCAGTTTGTAAAAGTTGTATTGGCCGATACAGAAGATGTATGGAATCAACTTTTAGATGGATATCGTGAACCTACACTCGTTTTATTTAGTGGCATGGTGCAGTCAGGATGCGGTTCAGCCGATGCTTCAACGGGCCCGTTTTATTGCAGTGCCGATGAAAAGTTATATATCGACTTGAGCTTTTATGAAGATTTGAAAAGTCAATTAGGTGCACCCGGAGATTTTGCACAAGCCTACGTGATTGCACACGAAGTAGGCCATCATGTGCAGCACTTGTTGGGTATTACTGAAAAGGTTCATGCCATGCGCGGCCAAATCAGTGAAGAAGAATACAACAAACTTTCTGTGAGACTGGAACTGCAAGCTGATTTTTTTGCAGGCGTGTGGGCTCATCATGCTAACAATATGAATGATATACTGGAAGAGGGTGACATAGAAGAAGCGATGAATGCTGCCAGTGCTATTGGTGATGATCGACTTCAAAAGCAAGCCAGAGGTTATGTAGTACCCGATTCATTTACTCATGGCACATCAGCCCAACGGCAGCGTTGGTTTAGTAAGGGTTTCAAAACCGGTGACATTAATCAGGGAGATACCTTCAACACCACAAACTTATAGCCGTAATTATTGTTAGAATAGATGCATACCGGTATGTATCTTTGACACTGCATGCAATTACCTGAAAACACATTCACACCACTCTACCAGATTTTAATCTTTGCCGTTGGCGCCATATTATTTATTTCGGTCACTTTAATTGTTTCACAATTTCTTCGACCGAATCGTCCGAATGAACAAAAGTTAATGACTTATGAAAGTGGTGAAAAGCCACTTGGCCTGGCCTGGGTGCAGTTTAATATGCGCTTCTATATACTGGCGCTTGTATTTCTTTTATTCGAAGTGGAAATTGTTTTTTTATTCCCGTGGTCTACTGTGTTTGCAAATAGTGAGTTGAACAATCAAACCAATGGTGCTTGGTCCTGGTTTGCTTTTATTGAAATGTTGATTTTTATTTTTGTGCTAGCGGCAGGGTTGGTGTATGTATGGAAAATGGGATTTCTGGATTGGATAAAATCAAAGCCTGCACTTACTGATTATAAATCTCCCGTGCCCAATAGCTTTTATACTCAGATCAACGAAAAGTATAAAGGTACTTCACATCCAAAATAAAGTTAGTCATGAAGGGTCTATTGGATCAGCAATTTGAACAGGGCGGAGTAATCATCACGAAAGTGGATGACTTATTGAACTGGTCGCGATTGTCATCATTATTTCCAATGACATTCGGTCTCGCGTGCTGTGCCATTGAATTTATGAGTACGGGCACAACGGTCTATGACATGGATCGGTTTGGGATGGTGCCAAGAGCATCTCCTCGTCAAGCCGATGTGATGATTGTTTCGGGCACAGTAACTTTTAAAATGGCCGATCGCATCAAGCAATTATATGAACAAATGTCGGAGCCTCGCTATGTAATCTCAATGGGTTCCTGCTCAAATTGTGGAGGTCCTTATTGGCAGCATGGTTATCATGTAGTAAAAGGAGTTGACCGCATCATTCCGGTGGATGTTTACGTGCCGGGTTGCCCGCCAAGACCTGAGGCGCTGATTGGTGGCATCTTAAAGCTGCATGAAAAAATCAGAAATGAGAGCCGCATGAAACCGATAGCATTACAGCAATTATTGAAAAAGGAGAAATCAGATGTCTGAAAGAAGAGATCTAATTAGTAACGTAATTAATCAGGCAGAAGGGTCTGGTTTAAAAGAAGTGCTTAATAGCTCGCCCATGTGCTTCGAAGTTTCGGCCGCGTCACTGCTTTCAGTGTGTACGCATTTACACGAAAATCCGGAAACGTATTTTGATATGCTTTCATGCATTACAGGTGTAGACAATGGAACAGAATCTGCGACCATGGAAGTGATTTATCATTTGTATTCTATCCCATACAATGTATCACTCGCACTAAAAGTAATTATACCACGAAATAATCCGGAGATAGAAAGTATAACTTCCATCTGGAAATCAGCAAACTGGTTAGAGCGCGAAGTGTATGATATGTTTGGAATTACATTTAAGAAGCATCCTGATCTCAGAAGAATTTTACTTCCTGCAGACTGGAAAGGCTATCCGTTGCGAAAGGATTATAAGCATGAAGAATATTATCGGGGAGTGAAAATTGAGTATTAATTGAAAGAACAGCAATACATATATAAAACGGATAACCTCACCGACTCTGAGCCGAATAAGTTCAATGCAAATGGATTGAAATCGGAGGAGATGATTATCAACCTGGGCCCTCAGCATCCTTCCACACATGGTGTGTTGCGCCTCGAGGTATTGTCTGATGGTGAAATTGTAAAAGATGTGGTGCCGCACATAGGTTATCTGCATCGTTGTTTTGAAAAGCATGCAGAAAGTCTTCCCTTCAACCAGGTAATACCTTTTGTCGACCGCATGGATTATGTAGCCGCGATGAATTCCGAGCATGCCTATGCAATGGGCGTGGAGCGCATGCTTGGCATTGCGGATCAGATTCCCAAACGGGTGGAATACATTCGCGTGTTGGTGGCAGAAATGAATCGCATTTCATCGCATCTGATTGCTATAGGTACCTATGGGCTGGATTTGGGTGCATTCACTCCATTCTTTTGGATAATGCGTGATCGTGAGCACATATTGCGTTTGTTGGAATGGGCAAGTGGGGCCCGATTGCTTTATAACTATATCTGGATCGGTGGCCTCTTTTATGATTTGCCGGTAGGTTTTGAAGCACGATGCGGTGAGTTTGTAAAATACTTCAGACCTAAAGTAAAGGAACTGGAAGACGTATTGGTGAACAATAAAATTTTTATCGACCGCACGGCCAATGTAGGTGTGCTGCCTCTTGATTTGGCCATTAACGCTGGTGTTACGGGTCCGATGCTGCGTGCTTCTGGGCTGCGATTTGATTTGCGAAGAGTGGATGGTTATTCAATATATCCCGAGCTTGAATTTGAAATTCCGATAGGTGAGGGTAAAATGGGCCAGGTAGGTGATTGCTGGGATCGCACCTGGGTGCGGATAAGAGAAATTTATGAATCACTCAAAATAATTGAGCAATGCCTTGGCAGATTGCAAGGTGATCATGCACGTACAATTGATTTCGATCCTCAGGCAATG
>JALOMN010000182.1 GCA_025455445.1 Cyclobacteriaceae bacterium | reverse complement strand
CCTTCCGTGTTCAAAACAATTTTGGGTGAAGAAGATTACAAGCAAAGTAAGTATGCACCTGGCCTGCAGCCCATCACAGACATTCATTTGAATACAGATTATCCTGTGGGTATCGCCCCGGTCAGTAATTCTAACTATAGCTACATTCTCGCGGCAATGGCGTTACTTATCCTGGTGGTGGCCTGTATCAATTTTGTAACGCTATCCGTAGGTCGATCCATCAAGCGCAGCAAAGAAGTGGGTATCCGTAAAGTGGTAGGGGCACAGCGCACACAATTAATATCTCAATTTATTGGCGAGGCGGCCATCATTACGATGGTATCACTTCTTATTGGTATTGCAGGTGCGTGGCTGAGTATGTCTTTATTCAATGAGTTGTCAGGTAAACAACTCACATTCCCCTGGAATGGTTTTCTGATATTAATGACATTCTCTTTATTGATTATTATCGGATTAGTTGCTGGAAGCTATCCCGCACTTGTTCTTTCCGCATTCAAGCCGATTTCAATTTTAAAAGGCGGTATACAATCCACCGGAAACAAACAGCAGGTTCGCAAGTGGCTGGTGGGTATTCAGTTGGTACTTTCAATATTCCTGGTGTCCAGCACGCTTATTATGAGTCAGCAATTAAATTTTTTACAAAACAAGAACCTGGGTTTTAACAAAGAGCAGTTGGCGGTTATTCGCATGAACGTAACGAATGGTAGCCGTTTGGCGGAACGGATCAAACTTGGATTTGAAAAGGCCGAACTTTTTAAAGCGGAGTTCAGCAAAATACCGGGCATAGTCAGTGCAGGAACTTCTTCACATGATTTTGGCAGTGGAAACTGGACCAGTGTGGGTTATACCGATGACAATAAGGTGTATCGCAAATTCGCGATTAACACAATTGACGACAAATACATTCCTACCCTGAAAATGGAATTGTTGCAAGGCCGCAATTTTTCTTCAGAAAACGTATCGGATACACGAAGAGCAGTTATCATCAATGAGGCATGTGCAAAGGAATATGGTTGGACAGATGCAGTGGGAAAGAAACTACCCGGAAAGAATTTTCTGGACCACGAAGTGATTGGCGTAGTAAAGGATTTCAACTATGCATCACTGTATACCAGGGTGCAGCCATTGGTGTTGGTGCAAGACCCTGCCATTATTTTAAGTGGAGTTGAAAATATCAATATAGAAACCAGCCCGCTGCCAAAATTAATTGTGCGATTACAACCGGGCGATATTCAATCCACGATTAACCAGATACAAGGTGTGTGGGAAAAAATATCAGAAGGTGAGGAGTTCACGTTTGCGTTTGTGGATCAGGCACTGGCAGCTCAATACCGCAGCGATCAAAACCTGGGAAGGATTGTTCGTATTGCTACCATACTGGCAGCCTTGATTGGTAGTTTGGGATTATATGCGCTGGCTTCATTGGCAATGCAAAACCGAACCAAAGAAATCTCGATACGTAAGGTGATGGGCGCAACCGAGAAATCATTACTTATTTTGCTTACCAAAGACTATGTAGTACTGATTATGATTTCACTTTTATTGTCGGTGCCTATTACGTGGTATACAATGAGTCAATGGCTTAAGTCATTTGAATATCGCGTGGATATTGGCTGGCAGATTTTTGCATTGGCGGGGGTACTTTCCTTGCTCATCGCGTTGATTACAATTAGTTATCAAGCAATAAAAACTGCCTGGACACGCCCTGCCGAGACGCTGAAATACGAGTAATCAGGGCCTTTTTACGATTTCTATAATATTTCTTTGACAAAAGTGTAACAAATAATGACTTTGCCAGTATATTAGTTTTACAAAGTATATACAAATGAGTAAAGAATATCTGGGTGAGTTTGAAGAACTTGTTCTTACCATGGTGGGAATCCTTCAGGAAGAGGCCTATGGCAATGCCATCGTAAATGAAATCAAGCAACGATTGGGGCGTGAGTCGAACCTGAGTGCGGTGCACGTAACACTCTATCGTTTGGAAGACAAAGGTTATGTGAAATCGAGCATGGGTGGTGCCACCAATGCGCGTGGTGGAAGGCGTAAGCGAATCTTTACCATCACCAATGCCGGTCTCGCCATGTTGCGCGCCATGAAGGAAGTGCGCATGGATTTGTGGAAGATGGTTCCACAGTTAAAGATTATAGGAATTTAGTACGTATCAGGTTAATACAATCACAATGAGAAATCGAATTTTAAGATTACTCGAATGGATTTGTCCGCCAGAACTTTATGAAGGCATTGAAGGTGATTTATTTGAGCAATTTGATGCAGACGTAAAAGAAGTAGGTGTGAAGAAAGCCAATCGCAGGTTTATCTGGAACGCCCTTCGATTTATGCATCCTTACCTGTTTCTGCGGAAGCGTTTTTCAATTGACATAATCAATACAATAATGATAGGAAATTATTTTAAAGTTGCCGTACGCAACATTCAGAAGCGGAAGTTTTATTCATTTATCAATGCATTTGGTTTAAGTATTGGCATAGCATTTTGTATGCTCATCTATTTGTTCATTATGGACGAGCGAAGCTTTGATCAGTTTCATGAAAATAAATCTCACATCTATCGGATTGAAGAGAAAAGTTTTGATACCTGGCAATTTGATTCAGAGAGTCCCTATCGCAAGTCGGCATGGATACAAACCGGGTTGAAGCAGGTATTAAAAGATGAATTGCCCGAAGTGGTGAAAGCTACCCGTTATAATAATGGAGAATCTGCCGTGTTTCGTTACGGTGATAAAGTGTTCACTGAATCACTGACATATGTAGATGGAGATTTTTTTACTATGTTTTCATTCCGTCTGCTGAAAGGAAATGCGGATAAGTTGTTTGAAAACAAGTCGGAGATTGTGATTACGCCTGAATTGGCAATGAAATATTTTGGTGAAGAAGATCCGATAGGCAAAACGGTAGTAATTGGTTTGGAAAGGGAAGAAGTGTTTACGGTAGCGGGTGTGATTGAATCACCTCCGGCTAATTCAAGTATCGAATTTCAGATTTTATTACCACAGGAAAAACGCTGGGGGTATGAGCGCAACCTCGCTCAATGGGGAAATTTTAACACCCCCACATTCGTGCAACTCAGACCCGATGTTGACCTGGTTTCTTTTAAATCAAACCTGAATAAAGTGAAGGAGAAGTATGTGGGCAGCATGCTGAAGACCTGGAGAGAAGAGTCTACGGTACCTGTTCCGAAGGATGCAGAGATGCTGGAGTATGGATTTACTCAACTACCTGATTGGCATTTGAACACAGAGATTGGTTGGGATAAAGTGAGTGATCCTAAATACTCATTGATTTTAGGTGGTATCGCTTCCTTAATTCTGTTGATTGCCTGCATCAATTATATTTCACTGGCACTCACAACCTCGGCCTCGCGAAGAACAGAAGTAGGCATTCGCAAAGTGGTTGGTGCACATCAAAATCAACTCTTGTATCAGTTTGGTTTCGAATCACTGATGCTTGTGATGATTTCGTTATGCATTGGAATTGGGCTGGTGATATTATTTCTGCCTGCTTTCAACCAGTTTACAGATAAAGGAATTGAATTAACCTCAATTAATCTCATCAAGATGTCGGCAGTGGGTATTGGCCTGATGTGTATAGTTGCATTATTTGCAGGCAGTTATCCTTCGCTATTCTTATCACGGTTCAGACCTGCACAGGTGTTGAAGGGAACATTTACATCTAAATTACAAGCAGGCTTTACCAAGCCTCTGGTGGTAATTCAATTTGCGTTATCAGCTTTTCTTATCATCAGTTCGGTGATTATGTTCAGGCAGATGCAGTACATCACCCACAAGGAGCTAGGGTACAACACAGAACAAATTCTTGTTATTCCTACGCATGCCGGCTGGACTATTGAAGCCGACAGACTCGTGCAGCGTTTTCGTGAAAGAGCTGTTCAGGAGCCTTTGATAGCTTCCGTTGCAGGCACCAGTAGTTCGTTCAGTAAAGGATATTCACGTTATGGATATAAAATTAAGGATGAACAAAAATCTGCATATGTATATGCAGCCGATATTCACTATATCCCAACCATGGAAATTGAATTGGTGCAAGGAAGAAACTTTGACGCCACTATTCCCAGTGATTCTACCGCTGTGATTGTAAATGAATCATTGGTGCGTGATATGAAGTGGACTGATCCGCTTAATGAATATCTAAACTGGCGCGAGGATTCAGTGGGGCTTGGTGCAAAAGTGATAGGCGTGGTGAAGGATTACCATTTTCTTTCGCTCGAACAAGGATTTGAGCCTATGTTTCTATCTATGGATAAACAACATGTCGGGTATCTGACCACCATGCTGGTAAAAGTATCTTCTACCGATTTGCCTGCAGCCATCGAAAAAGTAAAAGCAATCTGGAAGGAACTTAATCCAAACAAACCTTTTGATTACTCATTTCTCAATGAAGATGTGGCGCAACAATATGCATCGTATCAGCGCTGGATGAACATTGTGGGCTTAGCTACAGGTTTTGCTATTTTGATTTCCTGTTTGGGCTTATTTGGCCTTTCAGGAATTAACGCAGTAAACCGCACAAAAGAGATAGGAATACGCAAAGTGATGGGGGCAGAACTCTCCAATATTTTCTTGTTATTAAACAAACAGTACATCTGGCTTTCGCTGATTGCATATGCATTGGCAATTCCCTTTTCGTGGTTTGTGATGAACAAGTGGTTGGCTGACTTTAAGTTTAGGATAGTGATGTCGTGGGAATTATTTTTATTTAGTGTGGTGGCCGGCCTTGTCATCGCCTTGGTTACTGTTAGTTACCATGCATTGAGGGCAGCAGTGGTTAATCCAGCAGACACGCTGAAGTATGAATAACCACCAGGGATTTTTTACTTACACACTGCTATCCTTTACTTCGGT
>JALOMN010000181.1 GCA_025455445.1 Cyclobacteriaceae bacterium | reverse complement strand
CCACCCGCTCCGTGATCGTGAATGGATACAATTGGGTTTTCAGAGGATTCAACCATGGCACGTATTGCATTCATCACACGCTTCTGCATCTCCGGGTTTGAACGCTGAACGGCATTCAGTTCCAGTGCATTTGCAAACTCTCCTGTGGTTACGGATGAAACGGCTGCGCCTCCCATGCCAATGCGATAATTGTCGCCACCCATCAACACTATTTTATCTCCGGCTTTCAGATGTTCTTTCTTGCTGTCTTTCTCTTTGCCAAAGCCAATACCCCCGGCTTGCATAATCACTTTATCAAAACCAAATTTCTTTGCTTGTTCAAAATGCTCGAAGGTGAGCACGCTTCCGCAGATGAGTGGCTGACCAAATTTATTTCCGAAGTCACTGGCACCATCCGATGCCTTAATCAAAATCTCAGCGGGAGTATGATACAACCATTTTCTCTCTTCAAATTTTTTCTCCCAGGGTCTGCTGTTTTCCAATCTTGGATAAGAAGTCATATACACGGCAGTTCCCGCCAAGGGCAATGAACCTTTCCCGCCTGCCAGTCGATCGCGAATTTCTCCACCTGAGCCAGTGGCCGCTCCATTAAAAGGTTCTACAGTGGTAGGAAAGTTATGCGTTTCCGCCTTGAGCGAAATCACCGAATCAAAATCTTCTATTCTAAAAAAGTCAGGAACATCTTGTTTACCAGGCGCGAATTGTTCAACGCGCGGTCCTTTGATAAATGCAACATTGTCCTTGTAGGCCGATACGATGTAGTTCGGGTTTTCTTTCGAGGTTTTTTTAATCAGTTGAAAGAGTGTAGAGTGTTGCTCTTTTCCATCGATGATAAACGTGCCATTAAATATTTTATGACGGCAATGCTCACTGTTTACTTGCGAAAAACCAAACACTTCGCTGTCGGTAAGTTTACGTCCTAATTGCCAGCTCACATCGTTAAGATATTCAATTTCCTCCTGGCTTAAGGCGAGGCCTTCATTTTCGCTGTAAGCTGCAATGTCATCAATTTCGATGATAGGCGCAGGTGTATGGTGTATAGTAAAAAGCTCATCGTCCAGCTTGTGATATAAATACTGCAACATCCGGTCGTGCGTTGCAGTTTCATCTTTCACTTCAAAAAATTCTTCAATACGGGTAATACCCTGAATGCCCATGTTTTGGGTAATTTCCACAGCACAGGTGCTCCATGGAGTTATCATTTCTTTTCTTGGACCTATAAAGTAACCATCGACCACTGCATCGACCACTGGTCTTGCGTCACCAAATAGCCACAGAAGCTTCTCAATATCAGTGGTTTGTAATGGTTGATTCGTGCCAACAGCGTAGACAATGTTGGTGGCGGAGCGAAAGAATAGAATCATGGATATGGATGAATTATTGGGCGCCCAAAAATAGTAATACTTAGGCGCGTTTCCTTTTAGTTCCAATGAAAATCATTGTTTTAATAAAGTCAGTTATCTACCTTTTCATTACAGTACAATAACACTGTTCAACTATGAAATTTCGTTTACTATTATTTTTTCTCTTTTTGGTGTTTACAGTTAAGGCACAAATTGACGACCGTCCACCTGCAAAAGCTGATGTAGGTTTTGGCATAGGAGTGGATTATGGCGGCTTTGGAGGTCGTGTTACTTATCTGCCAGCACCTCAGTTTGGTGTATTTGCCGGTCTGGGTTATAACCTGGCAGGTGCAGGATTCAATGCGGGGGGTATCTTTAGATTTTCACCTGAAAAAAGAGTGGTGCCTACACTTACTGCGATGTATGGCTACAACGCGGTGCTTGTCATTACCGGTGCAATTGAAGTGAGTAAGATTTACTATGGCCCAAGTTTTGGCGGAGGTATTCAAATAAAATCAAAACGAAATTCAAGAAATTTCTTCAATATAGAATTGCTTTTACCAATACGGCCTGATGAATTTGAATCGGATCAGAATTTCTACAAATCGCTGGGTGTTGAAATAAATGAACCTTTGCCGGTGTCATTCAGTCTTGGCTATCATATTGGTTTTTAATTTTTGAACGTGCTTTTATTTTTTATTGGCAAACATCCAATTTAAAAAATCAGGCTCAGCAAAGGCATTATCCCAGCTATTGTGATTAACACCCGGATATTCCGTGTATAACACAGTAGCCTTTAATGCCTTTAATTTTTCTACCATTTGTTGTGAATATTTCACATCAACCACGGCATCTGCGCTGCCATGAAAAATACGGAAGGGTATTTTGTTGATTCGTTTATCGTATCGCACGGCATCACCACCACCACAAATGGGTACTGCAGCCGCAAATAATTTAGGGTAGCGATAGACCGCTTCAAAAGTGCCCATGCCGCCCATCGATAGACCTGCGATGTAAACTTGTTTTTCATTTACTCCTTCTTCTTTGATTAGAAACTGCACTAATTCAATAGCAGCTTTCAATGCTGGCGTTTGCGGTTGCGAATAATCAAACGTAAGTGTTAGTGGTGACGTAGAGCGATCAATTTTTACATTACCCCAATAGCTTTCTACCGGGCATTGCGGAAATACTACGATTGCCGGAAAATTTTTCCTGTTTTCTTCAGTGAGAAATTGTTTAGCGCCATGCACAAGTTGCTTTTCATTATCATTACCACGCTCACCGCCTCCATGCAGAAAAAGTAGTAGGGGATATTTTTTTGTGGGATTGTAATTTTCCGGAAAGAGTATCCGGTAGGGTAATTTCTGCCCACTCACCGAAGTGAATTCACGCCTTTGGTACAAACCATAATCCTGCGCTTTAAGCGTATTGGAAATAAGCACCAGAAAGCAGAGTAAGATAAGAGGTCGCATCGTAAAATGTTGATTAATAAAAAAGGCGTCATACCGCATGCGGTATGACGCCTTAGTAGAAGTTGAAAACTAGCTGTTTGCTTTTTTAGCTTTCTTTTCTGCCCGCTTTTCTTTTAGCGTTTTAGTGGGCTTTTTCTTTTCGTCTTTTTTACGATCCATTCCTTTTGACATAGTAATAAGATTTTGTTTTTATAAAGTTAATAAATAGAGATGAGCGATAATAAGAGTTGGTCTATTTTTTAATTTTTTGGATTTGCTCAATACTGCCCCCGATAATGCCGGTGTGACTGCGTTCAATAATTAGTGTGTTATGGGTATTGAGATAGTTATTCAAAACGCTCACGCGGGCTGGTGATATTACGCTATCTCGTCTGCCGACAATTACAGTCAATGCGATACGATTGCTTTTTATCACCTGGCAAAAGCTTTTTAAATCACATTTCAACTTGCGGTAAACCATCCAGGTATGATAAACCTTTAAGCGAGTTTCCTCTTTTTCCATTTGCAACCGGGCAAAACGCAGCAGCGCTTTATCAACCAGTTTAAGCTTTTTTGCGATATTAATAATTTGCCGCCCACCCGCAGGATGAAGACATACATATTTAAAAAGCTGCTGACCAATTTTAGTGGTAGTTGCGATTCTAAACCAAACACTGGGTTGCAGATTGTCAGGGGCAAGGAGGTATAGTTCTTTTACTTTTTCCGGGAATAATTCTGCGCAGGTAACGGCACTTCTGCAACCAATACTAAAGCCCAGCAAACTAAACTCCCGAATCTTATTCTCAGCCAGAAATTGACTCATTAGTCTATGAAAGAATTCTTTTTCTATAGGAGTATCATTATAATTCCATTTACTATTACCGTGAAAAAATAGATCAATAGAGTATGAGGTATACGTATTTGCAAGCGCGCTGCTTAGTTGATTAAACGCAGTATGGTCTTGATCAAACCCATGAAATAATAGAAGTGTTTCACCACCGGTGCCAATTTTTTGATAAGATATTACCGCTTGCTGATAACTAGTGGTGGGCATTTTTATTGATACTTACCGTGGCACCAGTTCAAATTTACTTAGAAACTTGTGGTTGTTGCTAATCGAAGTATACTTGACATTAAAACAATAATATCCACATACTATAGAATAGAAATAGGCACCAAATAAATGGTTGGCTTAATCCTTAACCCGGTTAAGGCCAAGCAGATTTACCATCCAATTCGCAAGTGGTTTTTCACTATTTCTTTTTTTGAGGCTTAGAAAAATTCCGAGCTTTTCAAAAATGGGAATCTTATGAGTTTCTACAAATTCTATAAGAGTGCCATCCGGATCTTCAATGTAGGTAAAATGACCGGCAGCTTTGCCCATATCAAATGATTTGCTGCTATCCACTGTAAATTCAAAGCCTTTCTTAATACACGTCTGGTGTAGCTTAGACATACCGTTTACATCAAAGCATAGGTGTATAAATCCTAAATCGCCCCACTGCCTTCCTTGAAATATTTTGTTAGGTGTGCGTCCTTTTACTTCTACCAGCTCAAGTTCCGTATCGCCAAGTAATTTTGAAAATGCGCCTAATCTTGGCTTTTTATGTTGAAGTAATACTCTTCTTACTTTTTGCTCACTACCATTAAGACCCTTAAGGTCTGAAAACACACTTGTAGAATCATACACGATTTCTGAATACCCTAAAATTTCACGATAGAGCGGCAGCGCTTTTTCGATATCAGAAACACCAATCATGCAGCCTCCGATGCCGCCCATTGATTTTTTTTCTTTCTTGAACCAACTAAGACCTTCCACCACTTCAAAAAGATTTCCAAAGGGGTCATTCACAAAGAAATGCTTTCGGCCATCCGGCATTTTTTCCGGTGCGCACAATACTTCGGCTCCTTTGGCTTTCAGTTCATGATAGGAAGCAACTACATCACGCGACTTCATTTTTACTGCAAATACACCCGTGTCACCTAATTGAGGAACAAACTTGGCTGCATTTGGCTTACGAGAGGTATACTGCCATATTTCAAAACCGCCTCCGCCCTGCATGTTCATTGCTAAAATTGCGTATCGTTTTTCGG
>JALOMN010000180.1 GCA_025455445.1 Cyclobacteriaceae bacterium | reverse complement strand
CTAAAAGAAAAGGCATCCTTACCATGATTGACAACAGTTATTGCAGTCCGCTAAATCAACAGCCTTATAAGATGGGTGTCGACTTAGTGGTGCAATCTGCTACAAAATTCATTGGCGGACATAGCGATGTGGTGGCAGGTGTGGTGACGGGCTCGCAAATGATAATCAAAAAAATCTTTGACGCAGAGTTTTTAAATATTGGCACCAACATTTCACCCATGAATGCCTGGCTGCTCATACGCGGATTGCGCACCCTGCAATTGCGCATGCAACGTGTGTGCGACAGCACGAAGAAGGTGGTGGATTACCTTGCATCGCACCCAAAAATTGAACGTGTGATTTTCCCATTTCATCCCAGCTTTCCGCAATATGAATTGGCAAGAAAACAAATGAAAGATGCAGGAGGATTATTCAGCATTGTCTTGAAGGTAAATACACTTGAGGAAGTGGAGCTTTTCTGTAATTCACTCAAGCACTTTTTTCTTGCAGTATCATGGGGTGGACATGAATCACTGGTGATACCCTCTGCTGTAGGCTTTAAGCCTGAAGAATTTGACGCAACGAATTTTAATCACCGCCTGGTGCGACTTTATGTGGGCCTTGAAGATCCGGATTACCTGATTGCGGATTTGAAGCAGGCACTCGAAAAATGAAAAAGGCCTGATCCCCCGATCAGACCTTCAACTAAACCTCTCGAAGTTTTCACATTTGTTAATACAAACATCTGTGAGTAAGAGTCTGATACGAAAATAATATTCAAATGCTTGTAGCAACTACAATTACCAAGGAGTGGTAAAAAATCTGTTACAATGGAATATAGTTCTGATTAAGGGTTCAGCTATCCTTGCTTGCCGTTGATCCACTCACCAATCTTGCGCAAGCCATTTAATGTCAGATTTGGCTCGACTGCATAAAAGAAATCGTGCAACGATACCATCTTAGTCGATAAACCTCCCGTAGCGATGGTCAGGCATTCGGTATTTAATTCCTGGCGGATGTTTTTCACAATGCTTCTCACGAGTCCGTCATATCCAAACATAATACCTGATTGAATGGCAGTAACTGTATTTGTTCCTAAAGAAGACGGAGGTACCTCCAACGGCACATCAAAAAGTTTAGCTGTATTTTGTGAGAGCGATCGTATTGCAGTGCGCAAGCCCGGTGTAATGGATACTCCTAATATTTTTCCTTCACCGGAGATGGTTGTAAATGTGAGTGCGGTGCCAAAATCAACCACAATACAAGTCTTCTTATGTTCAAAGTAAGCGGCAGCTGCGTTGGCTACGAGGTCAGAACCAATTTCATATGGATTTAACACCTTGATAGGTAACAGTTCATATAATTTAGGTCCTAAGACAAGGGGATCTTTTTCAAATAGGGTGCGTACGGCCGATTTAATTTTTTCAGTTAAGGCGGGCACCACACTACTTAAGACCAGCGTTCGCACATCGCCCGACTCAATACCCGATTCGAAAAAGTGATCTCTTATTTTTATTCCGTAATAGAGTTCTGGCAGTTCAGGTTTAGACTGTATGCGCCAGACATATTTCCATTCTCCGTCTTTCCAGGCGCCCAGGGTGATGTCGCTGTTACCAATGTCGATTGCAAGAAGCATCCGCGAAGTTGCGAATTATTTTCAAATCCGAAACAAAAACTCACATTAGATAATGTCATGAGATTAGAAATTGATTTAAAAAAACTTACTCCTTTCTTACTACACTTGCACCATCGCTTTCTATTTCAACACTTGGTTGACCACGATATAAAATGAGACTTGCACCCGTGGCTGTTCCTTTTAGTTGTTGTGTAACGGCTACACGACTGGTGCTTGCACCCGACAGATGCAAAGTGGCACCGGCAACAGGATAATCAAAAGAAGAAAGTAAGGAAGCTCCTGAAATGGTGCCCGTAAGTTTTTCTCCAGTGCCGCTAAGCCGCAATTGTGATGCGCCACTGATGGTGCTGTTTATTTCAGGTGCAGACAGTGTAAGTTGAGCGAGCGAAGCTCCAGATAGCGACACATTAAACGGTTGGTCAGTATCGAAACCACTTACAGTTGCATTCACTGCTCCGGAAAAACTCACTCCTTGCAACGTGGGCATAGTAACGGTGATGTTGGTGAGATACTGACGTTTTTCTGAATGATTGAATCCCAGAATTAAAGAATTGCCACTTTTAAAAACAACCAGATCATCAAGGTTTCTACGATCACCATCAGCCTGAATAGTAAAAGTAGACGCTTTGGTTATCGACACCACTAATCCATAGCCTGCTTCTACCCGATCAAAATCAACCAATGAATAGTTGCGACTGTCTTGTTGTCGTGGTCCAGGATCTTCTTCATTACAGGAGATTAATAAAATGGAAAGTGCCAGTGTGTAGATAAAATGAAGGGGTTTCATAAGCAGAATGTTTTGAGATAAGACAATCTTTCTTATTTACACCCCTATTCTGGTTTATAAATAATTTAAATTTTATAACCCTCATCTTTTATAAAAACCGCAAAGCTACTTTGGCACCCACCCACATCTTCAGATTATTTCCATTGATGTTCTTATCGTAAAATACATTGGGCTTGAAGTCAGTAAATAAGGTGGGGTAATCTGTATAATCAATATCGGTAAGGTATGCATTGAGAGTAGCGCCTGTGTATAATGAAAAACCTTTTGTGAGTTGAAAGTCTACACCCACATTAAATTTATTAAGCAGACTGAGCGCATCTGTAAAACTTCCTTTGTTTACATGTTGTGCGCTAAGATCTAAATTGAGAAAAATCTTATTTGATATTTTTCGCGCGGTGCCCAGGCCATAACCAAATGTCCAGACGGATGAGTCGCCAGGGTTGATGGATTTATCAGGTTTGAAACCGGCATGTATCATGGTGTAAAACTTTCGCATGCCTGTGCGGAATGCAAGGTTGGTGTAAAAGACTTCATCGGCCGAGAGTTCAATTTTATGATAACCGGTTTTTACAATACTGAGCAAACCAATGGGAATACCGCCTAGACTATCCGCATAATTGAAAAGACCAATCTGTGTGCCTTGCACACTGCGCCCAAAATTATAAAGTCCGGCAATCTGAGATCCGTAAATTTTTTCGGAAGTAATATTTGCAATGCCAGCGAATTGCGAGCCGCGGTAGTCTCCTACCTGCACATTGCCAAATCCTGCAACCTGCACCCCGGTTGATGAAAGATTGTTCACATTAGAAAATCCCGCCACTTGCACACCTCTCATGGCACCAATATTGGTGTTGGCAAAACCCGCCACCTGCACACCTTCTGTATCATCCAGGTTAGTATTGGCAAAACCCGCCAGTTGCACTGCGGTTGTCTGGCCACCGTTGAGATTAAAAAAGCCTGCTGCCTGAATGCCATACATATTTCCACCCACCATGTTTCCAAAGCCCGCAATCTGCAACCAACTTACATCGGCACGATCCATATTGAGGAAAAAACCTAACTCAATTTGTCTTGTGCCCATTGAATAGCCGCCCAGAAAGTTGATAGAATAATCGTTGATTACGTTTCCGCTCAGCCTTTCGTTCGTTCCTATAAAAGGTAAAAACGATACTTGCACCAGTCGGTGAAGTGTGTCATTAATGTTTGCCACGTTAGGTTCAGTTTGATATGGAAATGTAAACTCATCCTTTTTTACAACTACCGCAGAATCCGCAACATCGGGTATCAGCATTACAGTATCTGCTTTAATGGGGGTGAGGTAGAGCGATATATATTGGTTTTCAGGTGTTGAAATATTAACCAGCGTATCGCGATAGTTTTTTTTGCTGATGGATAACTGCAGTGTGTCTGTCTTTTTATCGAGCTTAAGATTGAAATAGCCATATTCATCGGTAGTAACAGAGACAAGCGATTTTTTATCATACACACTGGCTTGCGCGATCTTTTCACCGGTGAGTAAATCCTGCACATAACCATTGATGAATATCGTAACGATGTTATTTTTCGCTACCGGTGCAGGAGCTCTTGTAAGAATCACATAATTACTCTTCACTTTGTAATTCATCGTTCCCTGAAATAGAATATTGAGGGCTTCACGCACGGGTTTATTCTCAACATCAATAGTTACTAATTGTTCATCAGGAATTATTGCACTGTTATAGGAAAATGAAAATCCGGCTGTTTGCCCCAGGCGGCTTAATACAGAAGTTGTCTTTTCATTCGTGGCGGAGAGGGTAACTTTTCGTTCGAGCAGCGGCACTTCTTTAGGTGCTTGCGCGCAGATCAAAGAAGGAAGCAAAACAAACAAGAATGCACAAAGTAGCTTCATACCAGAATCTATTGGATACACCCCTGTCCATCGAGAATGAGCGTACCATTTTGTTTGCTAAGTGTAAGCCCCATTGTTTCGGCAATTACTTCGGCAATAATTTCAGGATTATCTTCCTTGAAGTTAGCCGTAAGCCTGCAATGCTGGATTGCTTCGTTGCCAAGAATAATTTTTGAGTTATAGACTTCGTTTAACAAATTCACTACGGAGCGTAAATCCGTATTATTGAAACTGAACACTTTTGTTTTATAAGCTAATGCATTCGTGTCAGGCTTTTCAATTCGATAAAATTCTTTTGTGCGTTTGCTATAGATCGCTTTTTCACCTGCGCGTAATGTCAAACCGGGATTGTCATAGGTATAAAACTGCACTTCTCCTTCTGTTACAATGATTTCAATGGTGTCTTGTTCGGGGTAGGCTTTTAAGTTGAACTCAGTTCCAATATCGCGCACAAGCACATCTTCTGCTTCGATTACAAATGGTTTTTCATCTTCATGTTTTACAGCAAAGTAAGCTTCGCCCTTGAGTGTAACCCTGCGCACTTTTTCTCGCGGGTTATATTCGAATTGTAACGCGCTACGCTTATTCAAATATGCAGTGCTGCCATCA
>JALOMN010000179.1 GCA_025455445.1 Cyclobacteriaceae bacterium | reverse complement strand
AAATTGAAATCGTGTGTGTACATCGGTGGCAGATATCCAGCCAACGCTTTAAGTGGGGCACCCCACATGCCCGGAATGAGATAGACAGCAAAGACAAATGCAATCATCGCTAATGAAGTACGTAATACACTCACTGTTTTATCTTCCGCATCTTTGCCGGTATCGCCCGGCATGCGGAATCCTTTCATTAAGTAAACACCAATCAATACCACAATCACAATCCAGATGGCAATGTTGATTTCACGATCCAATATGCCCCAATGAAAAGCCTGATCAGCTATACTTAGGAATTTAAATGCAAGCGCAATCTCTACAAAGCCTAATACTACTTTCACCGTGTTGAGCCAACCCCCGGATTTTGGTAAAGACTTTAGCCAATTAGGAAAGAAAGCAAACAACGTAAATGGAATAGCAAATGACAACGCGAATGCGAACATCCCTACAATGGGTTTTAGAAATTCACCTCCTGCAGAGGATACGAGTATACTACCTACAATTGGTCCCGTGCATGAAAACGACACAAGCACAAGCGTGAATGCCATAAAAAATACACCTAACAATCCTCCTTTTTCAGCTTGTTGATCTACTTTGTTAATGAGCGTTCCGGGCAAGGTGATTTCAAATAATCCGAGAAACGACAAGCCAAAAACAATAAACACCAGAAAGAAAATCAAGTTCGGAATCCATTCGGTGGAAAGATGGTTGGCAGTTTCGGGGCCCATCAGTGGCGCCAGCGCTGCGCCAATTACTGTGTAAATTAAAATAATAAACAGTCCATACATGAAGGCAAGAAAGCGATTGCCTCTTCCGGTAAAGTAACTCACCGTCATGGGAATCATTGGAAACACACACGGAGTAAGCAATGCGGCCAACCCGGCAAGAAATGCCAGAATGATAAAACCGAGTAATGATTTTTCCTGTGCGTTTTCTTTTACGATGGAAGGATCAAGAATAGGTCCTTTATTTTCAGTTTCCTGAATGGCATTTACAGTGGGAAGCGAAATTGGTTGAGTAATGCTATTATCAGCAACCGGAGATGTTTTATCATCCGATTTGATATCAGCACCGGTTGCCTTAATTAATTGATCAAAGGAAAATTCCTCACCACCGGGCACACATTGGCCGGTTACTTCTGTACACACCTGGTAGTCCGACTCGCCTTTAATGGAGAGATTGGCAGAAAGTATTTTTATTTTCTGACGAAACTCACCGGTCTTTTTAAAAACCTTAACATCACATTCAAAAATATCATCATACTTATCGATTGGGTTTACAGGAAGGATTTTTCCGATAAGTTGATAACTAGTATGAGGAATAAAGTTGAACGTGGCTTTAATAGGACCGTCTTCACAATTAAATTCGGAAGAGTACAAATACCAATCTTTATCAAGGGTGGTTTTGAAAATTAAGTCAACCTCATCACCCACCTTTACCTCGAGCGCAGAAACCTCATAGTTCCATTTGGCAGGATTAAGAACCTGAGCAGATAAATCGAAAAAGGTTAAACAGAATAATGTACTTACCAGTAAGATGTTCTTCATTAGTTTAAAAAGAAAATGCAAATGTAACGCATAGAAATGATGTGAAAATACGGCAACAGAGTGGTTAACCTTAAAATAACACAAATAATTCCCTTTTAAACATTGATATCCGTAACTTTTAGGCTTAAACAAACGTGTTACACGGAATTACAATAAACCAAACAAACTCGTATGAAACGTATACTATTACTCGCATTTCTCTCTTTCGCTGTTACAGGTGCTTTATATGCACAATCAGTAGATGACATTTTAGCAAAATATTTTGAAAACACAGGTGGCCTGGATAAGTGGAAAAAGCTGGAAGGAATTAAAATGTCTGCCAAAGTGAACCAGGGAGGAATGGAAATTCCGCTGACAATAGTGCAATTGAAAGATGGTCGCCAAATGACCTCCATTAACTTTCAAGGACAAGAAATTAAGCAGGGTGTGTATGATGGCTCCGTGTTATGGAACACGAACTTCATGACTATGAAAGCGGAAAAGGCAGATGCTGAAACGCTTGAAGTTTTCAAATCAAATCTGGGTGATTTTCCGGATGCGTTTTTGAATTACAAAGAGCGCGGCTACAAAGTAGAATTACTTGGCAAAGAAACCATAGATGGTTCTGAAACCTATAAAGTGAAATTAACCAAGAAGCAAATTGTGGTAGATGGCAAGCCAACAGACAATGTTATCTTTTATTATTTTGATGCAGAAAGCTATGTTCCAATCATGACTGAATCAGAGGTTAAGATGGGTCCGAACAAAGGCGTGATTGCACAATCAAAAATGAGCGATTACCAGGATGCTGGCGGATTATTATTTCCATTTGCATTGGCTGAAGGAGCAAAAGGAGGACCAAGCCAGGGCATCACGATTACAGCCATTGAGTTGAATCCAAAAGTAGATCCAGCTGGCTTTAAATTTCCGGAAGGACAATAATACATTTTATTCTATCGGCATTTTGTTTTTAATGAGCGCCACGCTCAGCTAACATTCTATTACATCTTATGAAGAAATTAACAAACACAATTGTTTTAGTAATTCTTCTTTGTTCATACTCTTTCGCACAAGATCCTGCTGTGTTGAAAGGCAAGGAAGTATTTGGAGATATGCGCGCCAGGCATATTGGTCCGGCATTGATGAGCGGTCGGATCACTGATTTGGAAATGCATCCAAAAAATAACCGCGTCATATATGCAGGCACTGCCGGTGGCGGTGTTTGGAAGAGTAATAACGGAGGAGCTACATTCAATTCAATATTTGATGACTACTGTCAATCTATAGGAGCAGTTGCTATTGATCCTTCCAGCCCTGATAACAACGTGTGGGTGGGCACAGGAGAGACGTGGACACGCAACAGTGTTTCAGTAGGAGATGGAATTTACAAAACAGTAGACGGAGGAGCCAATTGGCAAAAGATGGGCCTTGAAAAATCTGAACGAATTGCTGGCATTCAGGTTAACCCTAAAAATCCTGATGAAGTGTATGTAGCTGTGTTAGGTGCCTTGTTTAATGACAGCGAAGAACGCGGTGTATATAAAACTACCGATGGAGGAAAAACCTGGAACAAAATTCTTTATGTAGATAAAACAACTGGCTGCAGCGAGGTGGTGATGGACCCCAACAATCCAAATGTGCTGTATGCTGCGTTTTGGGAGTTTAGAAGATCTGCTTGGAATTTTAACTCAGGAGGAGCTAACAGTGCACTATATAAAACTACAGATGGCGGAAAAACCTGGAATAAAATTCATAAAGGGTTTCCGGCTGGTAAATTGGGAAGATTGGCTATCGCCCTCGCTCCTTCCAATACTAATATTGTATATGCGGTAATCGAATCAGAACAAGATAAAGACAAAGGTTTGTATCGCAGTGAAGATGCGGGAGCTAACTGGAAGCAATTGAACAATGATTTTGAAATTGTGGTGCGCCCTTTTTATTTCTCACGCATTGTAGTTGATCCGCGCAACCCGGATGTGGTTGTAAAGGCAGGTTTGTTTGGCTCTATCTCACGTGATGGCGGAAAGACCTTTAAGAACCTGGGAAGTATGCATTCAGATATTCATGATATCACGTTTGACATACATGAATCAGACCGAATGTATGCTGCCACAGATGGCGGTGTATATCGCAGCTGGGATGGTGGCACTACCATGGAGATGGTCGAAAATATTCCGGTATCACAATTTTATCAGGTAAGCACCGACAATGAAGAACCTTATAATGTGTATGGTGGACTTCAAGATAATGGCTCATGGTTTGGACCATCCTCTTCACCAGGCGGTGTGGAAAGCCGCGACTGGGTGCGCGTAGGTGTAGGTGATGGTTATCGTGTATTGCCTCACCCCACTAAAAAACTGATCTATTCTGAAATGCAAGGAGCAGAAAATGTGTGGCGATATGATCCATTAAAAGATCAGGCAAAAACGATTCAACCTTTAGCAACAAAGGGAGATCCTAAACTGAGATTCAACTGGAACTCACCGATGGCAACCAGCGTGCATAAACCGGATCGTTTTTATATGGGCAGTCAGTTCGTACATCGTTCGGAAGACATGGGTGAAACATGGGTAAAAATTTCTCCTGACTTAACCACTAACGATAAACTCAAAACAGAACAAGGTCAGTCAGGCGGATTATCAAAAGATAATTCAGGAGCAGAAAATCATTGTACGATTTTCACCATTGCCGAATCACCACTAGATGAAAATGTAGTGTGGGCTGGTACAGATGACGGCAACGTGCAGGTAACAAAAGATGGTGGTAAAACCTGGACTAATGTTACTCCTAATATTACAGGCTTACCAAAAAACACAGCATGTTGGCACATTGAGGCCAGCGTATTTGGAAAAGGAAATGCTTATGCAGTATTCACCGGCTATCAAAGCGGAGATCAAAAACCTTATGCGTATAAGACTACTGACTTCGGAGCAACGTGGAAGTCAATTATTAGCCCTGATGTAACCTCATTTGTACGCAATATTCAGGAAGATTATAAGAATGAAAATCTATTATTCCTCGGCACTGAGTTTGGTCTTTACATTACGATAGATGGCGGTGCTAACTGGATGAAATTCACCAATAACATGCCTGCAGTTTCAGTTCATTTTATTGATTTGCAAAAACGCACAAGCGACTTAGTATTAGGTACGCATGGCCGAGGAGTAATTATTATTGATGATATAAGCCCATTAAGGCAAATGACAGAAGAAGCAATGGCAAAGGAACTTCACTTTTTTGAACCCAAGCCGGCAATTATTCCGGAATCAAATGGCTTTGGAAGCACTTCCACGGAGACTCAGTTTGTAGGAGCCAATGCGAGCAGCAATGCAAAGATTGCATACCATCTTAAAAAGAAACATTTACTCGGAAAAATGTCTATTGAAATTC
>JALOMN010000178.1 GCA_025455445.1 Cyclobacteriaceae bacterium | reverse complement strand
TTTCATCCCGTTGTTATCGCATGATGATGCAATTATTGCACAACATGCTATGGAAGCAGCCTATCGCGGTGGCGTGCGTGTGTTTGAATACACAAACCGCAAGAAAAATTCTTTTGAGGTCTTTACGCACTTACTTACTGCAGCAGAAAATTTACCAGGATTGATGTTGGGCATTGGTACCATCATGGATAAAGAAACCACCTTGAAATACATAGCCGCAGGTGCGCATTTTATTATCTCACCAATTTTAAATGTAGAGATGGCAGCAGCATGCGAAGAATATAATAAGTTATGGATACCAGGATGTGCAACACTCACTGAAATTGTAACTGCAAAACAACATGGCGCTGAGGTTATAAAAATATTTCCGGGCTCCGTATTGGGCCCTGCCTTTGTTTCTGCAATTATGCCGGTAGTGCCTGATTTGCAATTAATGATTACCGGTGGAGTAGAGCCCAATGAAAAAAATTTATCGGCCTGGTTTAATGCAGGTGCGATGTGTGTAGGTATGGGCTCTCAGTTATTTACCAACGAATTGATGGCTCAACAAAACTGGAGAGAGTTGGAATTACGCGTTCGATCTGTGTTAGATATTGTAGCGGCAATCAAGCCGCATTAGAATAGCTGCATTAAATTCCGGTGTAGTTAAATGGGCTAATCAATTTTAACTTTTGTTTTAGTGACTCGGTAACATTTAATCCATCAATGAAGGCATGAATGCTTTCTTTTGTAATTTTTTCATTCTTCCGCGTAAGCTCCTTTAATGCTTCATAAGGATTTGGATAACCTTCTTTGCGCAGCACAGTTTGAATAGCTTCCGCCACTACCGCCCAGTTGTCTTCCAAATCTGCATCGATGGCAACTTTATTTAATTGCAGTTTATTAATTCCTTTCTCTAATGACTTGAGTGCTATAAATGTGTGAGCGATAGGTACGCCAATGTTTCGCAATACCGTTGAGTCAGTGAGGTCTCGTTGTAATCGTGAAATTGGAAGTTTCGCAGAAAGATGTTCGAATAATGCATTGGCCACTCCCAGGTTTCCTTCCGCATTTTCAAAATCAATCGGGTTTACTTTATGTGGCATGGCGCTGGAGCCTACCTCACCCTCTTTGATTCTTTGTTTGAAGTAGTTCATTGAAATGTATTGCCACACATCTCTGCTGAAGTCAATCAGAATCGTGTTGATTCTTTTAAGGTTATCAAAAAGCGCGGCAAGATTATCGTAATGCTCAATTTGCGTGGTAGGCTGACTTCTCGACAAACCAAGTTGCAGTGTTAAAAATGTATTGGCAAAATGATTCCAGTTAATTTCAGGATAGGCAATGTGGTGTGCATTAAAGTTTCCGGTAGCACCACCAAATTTAGCGGAATGTGGAATTGGTTTTAATAAATCAAGCTGACGTTTTAATCTTTCTACAAAAACATAAATCTCTTTTCCTAATCGGGTAGGCGATGCCGGCTGACCATGTGTGCGAGCCAGCATGGCAATATCTTTCCATTCCATCGAAAGCGTGGTGAGTGTGTGAATCAGTGCTTCTATCGCGGGAAGTAATTCAACTTCCATACACTCTTTCAATGAAAGTGGAATGGCGGTGTTATTGATATCCTGCGAAGTCAATCCGAAGTGAATAAACTCTTTATATTTAGCAAGATTCAATTCATCAAACTTCTTCTTTAAAAAATATTCTACAGCTTTTACATCGTGGTTGGTAGTTTTTTCTATTTCCTTGATGGATTGTGCATCGGCTTCGGTGAAGTTTTGATAAATCGCGCGAAGGGTGCTTTCCTTATCTTTTGAGAAATCTGATAAATCTGGTAAGGTATAGGAGAGTGCAATAAAATACTCTACTTCTACCAGTACCCGGTATCTGATCAGACCGAACTCAGAGAAGTATACGGAAAGACGTTGGGTGTTTGCAGAATAGCGCCCGTCAAGGGGGGAGATGGCGGTAAGTGAGTTTAGATGCACGGTAATATCATTAAGTATCAAAAGTAATAAAAGCAAAGGGATTCGACCATATAATGTAGAGCGTGTCAATCTATTAATCTCAACCTGATAATTGCCAATCGTACTATGGAATTTGCCTCCTTCTGAATAATTTGTTTTAGGCCTGAGTTCTTTTAATACATTTGCAACCTTTCAAATACATGCCGAAGGTTACATTTCTTTCACTGTTTCTTTTTTTAGGAATGCTTGCGCCTGCATTTTCGCAGAATAAGCAAGGTACGGGCTTATCCATTGTGCGCACCCGTGAACCTATAAAAATTGATGGTGAAATTAATGAAGCTGCCTGGAAGGAAGCTAAGGTGGCAACTGATTTTTATCTCAACTATCCGATTGATTCCTTGCCGCCTTCCTTTCAAACGGAGGCACGTGTGATGTATGATGATGATTTTTTCTATGTTTCTTTTGTGTGCTATGACGACAGCCGGCCCAATGTGGTGCAATCGCTGCGCAGAGATTATGAATGGCAATTGAATGATAATGTGGGTTTCACCCTCGATCCGTACAATGACTTTACCAGTGGATTTTACTTTTCAATTACTCCATATGGTGTGCAGCGCGAAGGAATAGTATCATACGGTGGCAGTGATCCGATGCAATCGTATAATAATAACTGGGATAATAAGTGGTATTCGGCAGTAACCCGGCACGAAGACAAATGGATTGCTGAAATGGCTATTCCCTTTAAATCGTTTCGCTATAACAGAAATCAGAGTGAATGGAATATTGGTTTTGTGCGACAGGATTTAAAGCGCAATGAAGTCTCAAGTTGGATTGTAACACCCATTCAGTTTATTCCGGGTTCGTTTGCCTATTGCGGAAGATTGCAGTGGCAAGAAACTCCTCCTCATGCAGGCACAAATATCTCTTTGATTCCCTATGCCATCACTTCGTTATCCAAAGACAATGAAGCAGGCACCAAGGATAATGTCGTTACTGCAGGCTTTGATGCCAAAGTGAGTGTAACGCCTTCGTTGAATCTCGATCTCACCATTAATCCGGATTTTTCAACGGTAGAAGTTGACAGGCAGGTGATCAATCTGACTCGCTTCGAATTTCAGTTTCCTGAGCGAAGACAATTTTTTCTTGAAAACAGTGATTTATTTTCAGCACCCGGCTTTGAATCCATCACCCAGCCCTTCTTTTCGCGCAGGATTGGTCTTGCTGAAGATACTACCGGTTATTTAGAGAAAGTTCCAATTATGTATGGCTTACGCCTCAGCGGAAAACTGGGTGCCAATTGGCGCGTGGGCTTAATGAATATGCATACCAGGGAGAAAGCATCTTTGGGTTTGCCCGATCAGAATTATACCGTGGCCGTAGTGCAGCGGCAGATATTGGAACGATCGAACATCGATTTCTTTATAGTGAATAAACAATCATTTGGTCTCGGTGAATATGATCCTTCCAAATATTACCATGAAAGCCTGGTTAAAGAAGTATGGAACGGAAGTGATAGTGTAAATCAGTTGACAAAATTCAACCGCGTGGTTGGAACAGATTTTAACTTTTTCACCGCCAGCAACCGATGGGGTGGTAAAGCATATTATCACCATTCTTTTGATGATTACTCCACAGGCGCTGCCTATTCATATGGAGGGTTTCTCTCCTACAATACACGCTCATTGTCTTTAATGGCAGGTACGATTGGCCTTGGTAAAGACTTCCGTGCAGAAACTGGTTTTGTGCCGAGCCAGTCGGTGTATCCCGGAAGTTTTGGTGGTATTATCATTGGTGAACTTAAATTTTATCCGAAGTCGGGGCCTATTGTGCAAATGCGACCTGGCATTACGATCGATAATACTACCCTGCCGGATGGAACGCTTACCGACATGAGTTATTCATTAACCTATAATGCCAATTTCAGAAATACCGGAATTTTAACAGCCTCGCTGAAAAATGTTTTTCAGAAACTGCCCCAGGATTTTGATGTGCTCGATCCCGAAGGGGATTCAACCTTGCTAAAAGGAGAAGAGTATAAATGGAATGAGTTTAGTATCAGATACAACTCAGATTCCAGGAATCTTTTTACTTATATAGTTACCGCTGGTGGTGGAGAGTTTTATAATGGTCATCGCTTAAGTTTGGCAGGCACACTTTCCTATCGTATTCAGCCATACGGAAGCATTTCAGTTACTGGCGATTATAATGACTTACGTTTGCCACCTGAATATGGAAGTGCAAAATTTATCTTACTTAGCCCGCGACTTGACTTCACGCTTACCGATAAACTGTTTCTCACTACTTTTTTACAGTATAATGATCGCTACGACAATGTCAATCTGAATGCACGATTCCAGTGGCGTTATAAACCTGCGTCCGACTTTTTTGTTGTATACACTGAAAACTATCTGCCCGAAGGCATGCAGAGTAAAAACCGGTCGTTGGTATTCAAGTTCACTTACTGGCTGAATATCTGACGGTTAGCACTTATTTATTTATTGCACCCCGGTGCATCCGGTAGGATAAGTTTTACTTAATTTTGCGCACGATTTCAGATATTAAAATTTACCATTATGGCATTCGGTTTTTTTAAGAAGAGCGATAAAAAGAAGGAAGAAAGCACCGTGATGAACGGCCCGCATTATTTTGATTTGAGGGTAAAAGAGATAGTTAAAGAGACAAAGGATGCCATCAGCATCGTATTTGAGCAACCTACACCGGCAATAACTTATAAGGCCGGGCAGTTTTTAACATTGATATTAACTATTGATGGTAAGGAAGTGCGGAGAACCTATTCGCTGAGTTCTTCACCTTATACAGATGCTGATCTGGCTGTAACTATCAAGAGAGTAGATAAGGGTTTGGTTTCAAACTGGTTACCCGATAATCTTCAGGTTGATCAGCGTATAAGGGTAATGGCACCCAACGGTCATTTTACTACGGAGTATAAAAAGGAAAATAAAAGACAC
>JALOMN010000177.1 GCA_025455445.1 Cyclobacteriaceae bacterium | reverse complement strand
AGCTTTGTAGATAGCAGCTTCGTGTTCGTGCTCTGCTAAAAATGCGATATGACTATCTAATACCTCTAAATCGCCACGCAATGCCGGACCTGTTTGTGCTTGCTCGGGACCTATCGTAAAACTTTTATTTATTGTTTCTGCGATGAGTGGTTTAAGCCAGTTGTAATCGAGGTTGTTTTGTTCCATGATACGCTTGGCAATGGTAAGCATATGATTCGCAAAGTTAGAGGCAAACACCGCTGAAAGGTGGAGTGCTTTCCGCTCTTCTGAGCCAATCTTTCTCACTTCATTGCTGATACTCTTGGCAAGATCGGTAAGGATCTCTTCGGCCTCAGTATAACATTCAATGAAAATCGGGATGCTTTTAAAATCAACTTTTTTCGATTTTGAAAATGTTTGTAGTGGATAAAATACACCAATCTGGTTTGTTACTACGTATTGCAGTAATGAGAGTGGCTGACTACCTGATGTATGCACTACAATAGCTTCGTCAGGTAAAATAATTTCGCGGGCTATTTCCGCAATGGCATCATCACTGACACAAATAAAAAACACTTTCGATTCACTGGTAGAAAAGTCCAGCGTAGCTTTTACTTCAGCCTGGTACAGACGCTCTGTAAGGGCTTCAGCATGTTGAGGGTTTTTACTATACACTTCTTTAACCACATAACCCATATTGTCCAAGGCTGGAGCCAAATGCCAGGCTAAATTTCCTGAACCGATGAATGAAATTAAAAGTGGTGTTGACATACGATTAAAATTAGGTATTTAACTGATGAAAATCACATTATTTTGAAAACGTGGTGCGCGTTTTTAAGTTAATTTTAACCCATGGATTTAACGTATGTATCGGCTGAAGAAGCCATAAAATTAATTCGGTCAGGTGATAGAGTGTATATACACGGCAGTGCCGCTACGCCTTCCACCTTATTGAAAGCACTATCAAACACTCCGGCAGAGTTGCGCAATGTAGAGTTGATTGCAGTAAGCACGCTGGGCACACTGGATCTTACAAAGCCAGAATTTGCAGGTCGCTTTTATTTTAATTCATTGTTTGTATCAGAAAATATTCGCGGTGCAGTAAACAGTGAGCGCGGAGATTATATTCCCATATTTCTAAGCGAGATATCAAAGTTATTTGATAAAGGTATTTTACCGCTCGATGTCGCCATGATTCAGGTATCACCACCTGATAAACATGGATATTGTTCGTTGGGTCCCTCTGTGGATGTAGCTGTTTCTGCAGTGAAAAGGGCAAAGAAAGTAATCGCACAAGTAAATTCGAATGTTCCCCGCACTCATGGAGATGGATTTATCCACATCAGTAAAATTCATGCAGCTGTGGAAGTATCCGATCCGTTGCCACAGTTGAATTATAGTGCACGCATAACTTCTACAGAATTAGAAATAGGAAAGCGCATTGCGGAGTTGATAGAGGATCGGTCAACATTACAAATGGGCATTGGTGCGATACCCGATGCAGTGTTGCGTGCATTGGGTCACGCAAAGGATTTGGGCATACATACTGAAATGTTTTCAGATGGCGTGATAGATTTGATAAAGGCGGGTGTTGTTACAAACGCATACAAAAAGAAACATCCGGGTAAAACTGTAACTGCTTTTGCGCTGGGCACCGATAAGTTGTATCGTTTTATTGATGATAACCCCAGCTTTGCATTTCTGGTGGCGGAATATGTAAATGATACGCGTGTAATTCGTGCTAACCCTAAAGTGGTGGCTATCAACAGCGCTATTGAAATAGATATAACCGGCCAGGTGTGTTCAGACTCAATTGGCACTTATCATTTTTCAGGTGTTGGCGGACAAATGGACTTCATCCGCGGGGCATCGTTATCGGAAGGAGGTAAACCAATTATTGCATTATCATCAGAAACCAAAAATGGTGAGTCGAAAGTAGTGCCATTCTTAAAACCTGGTGCCGGGGTTGTTACAACACGTGCGCACGTGCATTATGTGGTTACGGAGTTTGGCGTGACTAATCTATACGGTAAAAATCTTCATCAGCGTGCGTTGGAATTGATGAAGATCGCGCACCCGAAGCATCAGGAAGAATTGGAAAGAGAAATCATTAAGCGTTTTGGCAGCAGCCAATTTGCGTTTAGTTAAACTGTGACTTTATAGATTTCAGCCAGTTTATTTACCACACTATCAATTTCTTCTGGCGTATTGAATTTACTGAATGAAAATCGCACGGCACCCCGCTTTGAGTTAGGATATAACGCTCCTAAAACATGAGATCCGGTAGAAGCACCGCTGGCACAGGCACTGCCGCCTGAAGCAGATATTCCCTGTAAATCGAGGTTGAATAGAAGCATGTCGTTTTCAGGTGACTCAGGAAGTGAAACATTCAACACCGTGTAAAGACTTCTTTCCATATTTTCAGAATCTCCATGAAATGATACACCAGGAATGGCTGATTTTAATTTCTCAATCATTCTGGTCTTCAGGCGTTTTATATAAGCAGTATGTTCATCCAGGTGCTGATAGCATATTTCCAATGCTTTCGCCATGCCAATAATTCCATACACATTTTCAGTGCCAGCGCGCATGCTTCTTTCCTGCGGACCGCCCTGAATGAATGGATGGATCTTTTTATCCTTATTGATATACATAAATCCTACTCCCTTAGGGCCATGAAATTTGTGTGCAGCGGCAGCCAGGCCATGTACCTTTAATTTCTTCATGTCATGACGATAATGCCCCATGGCTTGCACGGCATCGGTATGAAAATATGCTTGGTATGTTGAGCAGAGCAAACCCACGGCTTCTATGTTCAGCAAATTGCCAATTTCATTGTTGGCATGCATGAATGATACTAATGCATTGGGGAACTGTTTTAAAAGTTCTTCCAGATGATTTAAATCCACATGACCAAGTTCATCAAGATTAACGTGATGAAGTTCAAGTTTATTTTCTTTGGCAAGAATTTCCAGGGTGTGCGTTACTGCATGATGTTCAATGGCGGAAGAAATTGCATGCTTTATCTGATAGGTTTCCACCGCACATCGCAATAGTGCATTATCTGCTTCTGTACCACCCGATGTAAAAATAATTTCTCCGGGTGTGCAATTGAGCAGCTCGGCAATTTTTTTACGCGATGATTCGATGGCAGCACGTACCTTTCTTCCATGAGCATGTTGCGAAGAAGGATTGCCAAAATCCTCCAGCATAAAGGGCTTCATGGCCTCAAAAACTTCCGGGTCAAGCGGGGTGGTAGAGGCGTTATCGAGATAAATTCTCATGCTTTCTAAAATAGATTGTGTGGCGCGGGGCTGCAGCTATTATTTAATAATTGTTTTAATATCGTTGATAATTCGTTGCGCAAGTTCATCTGCCTTCTTTTCATTTTGAGATTCTGCATAGATTCTTATAATCGGCTCGGTATTACTCTTGCGTAAATGCACCCACTCTTTTTCTTTTTCAAAATCAATCTTTACCCCATCAATGGTGTTGATGTTTTCGTGGGCATATTTATTTTTTACTTTTTCAAGTACTTCATCTACGTTAATCTGTGGCGTTAATTCGATTTTATTTTTTGATATGAAGTAGGCAGGATATGATTTCCGTAATTCTGAAACTTTCATTTTTGATTTGGCAAGGTGCGTTAAGAAAAGCGCAATACCCATGAGTGCATCACGGCCATAGTGAAAATCGGGCAGGATCACACCTCCGTTACCTTCACCGCCAATCACTGCGCGCGTTTCTTTCATTTTAGTCACCACATTAACCTCACCCACCGCAGCCGCTGTGTATGTTCCCTTTCGCTTTTCAGTTACATCGCGCAGCGCACGGGATGAGGATAGATTAGAAACGGTATTTCCTTTTCTTCTGCTCAGCACGTAATCGGCAACTGCCACTAACGTATATTCCTCTCCAAACGGTTTGCCATCTTCCTGAATTAACGCAAGCCTGTCTACATCGGGGTCTACTACAATTCCCAAATCACAATTTTTATTTTTTACTGTTCTGCTTATCGCTTTCAGGTGTTCAGGCAGTGGCTCCGGATTATGGGGAAACTTTCCATTCGGCTCGCAGTATAATTCTACTACTTTTTTTACGCCCAGTGCTTTCAAAAGCTTAGGTACTGCAATACCTCCGGTAGAGTTAACAGCGTCTACTGCAATCTTGAACTTAGCTTTATGAATAGCTTTTACATCTACCAGTTTATGTTTTAAAATTAATTCGATGTGCTTTTTTATGTAGTCACCTTTATGCGTATAAGCACCTAACTTATCAACCGTTGCAAAATCAAAGCTATCGTGTTGCGCAATGTTTAAAAGAGCTGCACCATCTTCCGCAGAAAGAAATTCGCCTCTTTCATTTAAAAGTTTAAGCGCATTCCATTGCACCGGGTTATGGCTGGCGGTTAAAATAATTCCTCCGGCTGCCTGTTCTCTGGTTACAGCAATTTCTACAGTAGGGGTGGTAGATAATCCTAAGTCAATAACATGAAGCCCGAGTCCCTGAAGTGTAGATGCAACTAACTGGCTTATCATTTCACCGGAGGGGCGGGCATCACGACCGATCACTACTTTTTTTCCTTTACGGGATTTGATCCAGGTGCCGTAAGCGGCAGCAAATTTTACAGCGTCAACGGGTGTAAGGGCATCACCAGGTGCACCACCAATGGTGCCGCGAATGCCGGAAATTGATTTAATTAAAGTCACAATTCAGTTTTTAAAGTGTGACCGCAAATCTAAGAAAATAAGCAGAGAGAATGAGTTGATGGAAACAAACCGGGTCTGTTATCTACAATGAAAATTTCAGTTCTTTTTTATCTCAGGCATTTCGGCAAGCGCTGCCTTTTCAGGATCGCCACAGGCTTCGCCTTCACCAATTATTTTACCACAATATCCGCATTGAATACCTTCTTTAGCCAGGAATGGGCTTTGCGTTGCACA
>JALOMN010000176.1 GCA_025455445.1 Cyclobacteriaceae bacterium | reverse complement strand
GAATAGTAATTTAGCTGCAGGCCAGGAGTGATGTTGAACTTTCTGTTCTGTGATTCAAACCGATGTTCTGCAAACAGAGTAGCCACTGTGCGTTCGCGATCGCCCAGGTTGGTGCTGCGCAGCCAAAGCTGATTGATGTCAAGGCCTAATCCGGTTGTTCCCAACCGATTGGCAATGGTTGAATTGATTTCATAACCCACCGTATTATTGAGATGAAAATTGCGATAGAGATTGGGGTTGCTTCGCACAAATACATATTCATCCTGATTTCTTCGCCAGTACAGGCGATGCATGATGGAAACATTTTTATTGGTTGTGTTTGCAAAGTTACTGCGGCCAGACTGGTTTGAATTTCTTCATATTGATCTGTAAACTGCGGACCCGCATAAAAACCATTTGCGCCAAATGCTCTGCCGGTATATCCGCCTAATACATTTAACTTTCCTAAAGATGTTTCAATCTCAGATTGATAGAAAAAATTATTTATTTCATAATCAGTATTGTATTGATAGCCATCCGAGAAATCGCGCGAAGCGGACACGTAATGCTTTTCTTTTTTATCGCCTAATGCAGCGCTCACTCTAAAGCCACCCAAACCAAAGTCACCGGCCTGCGTCATTACTTTTACGTACTGTTGTGTCGGACTTTTTGTAATGATGTTGATTGCTCCTGCAAATGCATTCTGGCCAAAGATGCGTGCTGCGGGGCCTTTCAGGATTTCAATGCGCTCAATGTTTTCAATATCAACCGGCAGGTTGAGTGAATGATGGCCTGTCTGCGCGTCACTTATTTTAATTCCATTGATAAGTATCAGCACCTGATCGAATGTACTTCCACGTATGCCCGCATCGGCTTGCACACCATTGGCACCACGTTGTCTGATATCTACTCCCGCATAATAGTGAAGCAGGTCTGGTACGCTCAGTGAAGGTGATTGCTTTATTTCAGCAACAGAAATAATAATTATACTGGCAGCAGTTTCATCAAACCCGGTTTGAATACGGTTACTTTGAATGGTAACATTTTCGAGCACACGAGTGGAATCCTGCTGGGCAAAGTTTGTGAAAGAAATAAGAAGTAAAAGGAACAAAACTCTAAACATAAATTACTCATTGAACCTGCAATGTTACTGCAAATATTCATATTATTTACAGCTTTAAGATTAAAAGGAGACTGAAGCATTAAAGGCAACCGTGATTTCATTGAAGGATTAAATTCGGGTTAACAAGTCAGGCTTTACTAAATTCCTGCAACTTGAAAGATGCTTTAAAGTGCGACAATTAAAATGGATAGTATACTAATCCAGAAAATGCAATTACAGACGAGTCCTGATTTTATATAAGGTGTTCGTTTGTATTTAAAATACCATCCGGCATAGCCTACAATGAACATTATACACGAACCAATTATTCCGCAAACACCATAAGCACGGTTAAGCACGATAAACCTTCCCCTTTCGATAAGTTTTAATGAGACAAAATTGTCATACCTATTGACAATTTTGAGTTCAAGAGCGCTGATACATCAATTGTCTCTTGCGATTCTTTTTAAAATTTTCCCTTCCGCATTTACAAGTTCTACCATGAATGGCATATCGCCCATGGCATGAGTAGAGCACGACAGGCAAGGGTCGTAGCATCTTATTGCTGATTCTACACGGTTGAGCATGCCTTCCTCAATTTTATCGCCATGAATGTATTGTTGTGCAACATCTAAGATAGAGCGATTCATTGCGGGATTGTTTTGTCCGGTAGCAATGAGCAGGTTCACCTTTTTAATCTTACCGGTGTTTTCCGTAATGTAGTGGTGAAACAGCGTGCCTCTTGGTGCTTCACTGCAACCAATGCCCACATGGTTGTTCCACCGGGCAAAGTGTTGAACATGCTTATCGGTTATGAGTTTATCATTTAAAATGATTTCAGCTTCTTCAATACCGCTTAAGGCTTCAATCAAACGGGCATAATGAAAATAAAATGTGCCGTGTACCGGTTTGCTGTTATTGATTTTTTTAAACTGTTCGAACTCAACTTGTGCCTCGGGGGTCTTCATACGTGAAGCCACATTTAATCTTGCCAGCGGGCCAACCCGATAAATTCCCTTTTCAAATCCATAAGGTTTGTAATACGGTGATTTTAAGTAGGACCAATTTACCGAACGTTCGGCAATGAATTCCAGGTAACGTTTTGGTTCCACATGATCCTGCAAGATAACTCCATCTGCATCGACAAATCTTAACTTTCCATCGTACAACTCATGCTGGCCGCCACTTCCAACCGTTCCAAGATAAAGCGTAGGTGTTGGTGAAAAACTTTTTACCATCGCTTCATTTTCGTCATGAAATTTTTTGATGATGTTGATGCCGATATGAATGGTCTCTTTGGCTTCGGGAATCCAATTCAGTAAAGCCAGTCTGTTTTCTTCTGTTAATGGAAAAGCAATGCCACCGGGGGCAATGCCCATGGCATGAATTTTTTTACCGGTGATGCGTTCGCTGATTTCTTGTCCGAATTTTCTTAAGCGTATGCCACGAATAGCTACATCACGATATTTTTCTGCAATACCCAAAATATTTCTCTTTGCCGGATCACTATCGTAGCCTAACAATAAATCAGGTGATGATAAGTGAAAGAATGCCAGCGCGTGTGAAGAAATATTTTGACCGACATGCATGAGCCTGCGCAGTAAGTTTCCGGCATAGGTTGGTTCTACGCCTTGTATCATTTCGCATGCCTTCACACTGGAAATAGCGTGACTCACCGGGCATATTCCGCAAATCCGCGCAGAGATCACGGGCATTTCTGTGTATAATCTTCCTTCGCAAAATTTCTCAAAACCTCTGAATTCATTTACGTGAAATCTTGCATCGGTTACCTGGCCGCTGTCATCCATCTGCAAACTGATTTTGGCATGACCCTCAATACGGGTTACCGGTGAAATAACAATTTGCTTTTTATTTGAATTATCCATGTTTCATTTTTTTTGCTTCACTTAAGTCAGGAATTCTATCGTTAAGTAGTTCACTCAATACATAGAAAATGGCATCGGCAGAAGGTGGGCATCCCGGAATAGAATAATCTACTTCCACTATTTCCTGCAGGGGATACACTTTGTCTTTTAATTTTAACAATGCCCAGTGGTTGGGCATTTCGCCAGCATCATCATTGCTGATAGATCCCACATAAGATGTTTCAAGCACATCCTTCAGATTGAAATAGTTGCGCATACCGGTAACATTGGTCATGATGGCGCAATCACCTAAGGAAATTAAGATTTTTGATTGTTTACGGATGTGCAGTATTTCTTTCAGATGCTCATCGCTGGTAATCGCTCCTTCAACCAAGGCAATGTCAACCTCTGGGAATTCCTTGCCGTCCACGATGGGGCATTTTACGATGTCGGCCAGTTGGGCCACTTCTAAGATGCGTTCATCAATATCCAGCAGTGACATGTGGCAGCCTGAACATCCACCCAGCCATACCGTTGCAATTTTTTTCTTACTCATAATTTCATTTTTCTCTTTTCAATCAATTCACTAATCATTTGAGGTGCTTTATTCAACTGACCTTGCACCACTGCTTTAGGCCACAATGCACCCGTTGGACAGGCCTCCACACATTTGCCACAATCCGTGCAGGTTACGGATTCTCCCCATGGTGTATTGAAATCGGATATTACACGCACATTTGTTCCTCTGTTCATCACATCCCAATTGTAGGCTCCCTCTACTTCGGCACAAACCCTGACACAACGTGTACACACAATGCATCGATTATGATCCAGTACATATAATGGATGTGAAGTGTCAACTTCGCATTGCGGAAACAAGTAAGGATACCGTATGTGATCCATTTTCACATCATAGGCCAACTTCTGCAATTCGCAGTGACCGTTGGCAATACATACTGAACAGACGTGGTTGCGTTCAGCTGCAAACAGCTCGGTGGTTATCCGCTGGTATCTTTTTATTTTTTCAGTGTCTGTGCGAACAACCATTTTGTCGGCAATTTTGGTAGTGCAGGCCGAGAGCAATTTAGATACGCCTTCGATTTCTACCAGGCAAAGCCGGCATGCGCCAACATCTGTAATGCCTTTTAAATGACACATGGTAAGTATGTGAATGTCATTTTCTTTACACACCTCCAGGATAGTTCTACCGCTTTCGGTTTCTATTGTTTTGCCGTCAATCTGCAGGGTTAACTTAGCCATTATTGAAATTTTTATACTGTGTTATGTAGCAGCAATTTGAAGTTTAATAAGATCAAGTTTTTTATGTTTCCAATTCTTCAAATTGTCTTATTCTGTTTTCGTATTCGCTTCTGAAATGCCGCAGTGTGCTCAAGAGTGGATTGGGTGCTGATGCGCCTAATCCGCAAAGGCTGCACTCTTTTACATAGTCTGCTAATTCTTCCAGGCGGTCCAGGTCGATTTTAGTGGCATGGTTACTGCAAATCTTCTGCAGTAAGTCATGCATCATTTTTGTACCCACTCTGCACGGTACACATTTACCACAACTTTCATCCATGCAAAATTCCATGAAGAAGCGGGCAACGTCTACCATGTCAGAACTTTTGTCCATCACAATTAATCCACCGGAACCCATGATAGACCCCAGGCTGATTAAAGATTCATAGTCCATTTTTACGTCCAGATGTTCGGCAGGAATGCAGCCTCCGGAGGGTCCCCCGGTTTGTGCAGCTTTAAATTCACCTTCATCCTGCATACCGCCCCCTATGTCAAATATTATTTGACGCAGTGTTGTACCCATTGGCACTTCAATCAATCCTGAATATTTTATTTTACCAGCCAGCGCAAAGACCTTGGTGCCGGCACTTTTAGGAGTTCCTATTTCACTGTACCATTCGCCACCTTTGTTGATGATGGGCGCAATACCGGCAAATGTTTCGACATTATTAATTAAGGTTGGTTTGCCCCATAAACCGCTTTCGGCAGGATAGGGAGGTCTTGGGCTGGGGGTTCCTCTTTTACCTTCAATGGAAGCAATTAATGCGGTTTCTTCACCACACACAAACGCACCTGCACCAATGCGCACCTGCACATCAAAAGAAAAATCGGTGCCCAAAATTTTGTTGCCCAATAAGCCCAGTCTCTTTGCTTGCTTTATGGCATTTTCAATTCGTTTGATGGCCAGCGGATATTCACCTCTTATGTATGCATAACCTTGATTGGCGCCTACGGCATATCCCGCTATTGCCATTCCTTCCAATACCCGATGCGG
>JALOMN010000175.1 GCA_025455445.1 Cyclobacteriaceae bacterium | reverse complement strand
TGCTGTGCAGCCCTTAGGGTTTGATCCTTTCACGCAATATACATTTGCTAATCAAGATTTATTATTGAATTGCATCGCCTGGCTAACGGATGAGGGTGGTCTCATTAATACCCGTACTAAAGAAATTAAAATACGTCCATTAGATAAGCAGAAAGTAATTAGTCAGCGCTCATATTGGCAAGTGATTAATTTATTTATTCCATTATTGGTATTGGTTGCGTTCGGTATTTTCAGGGCCTACTGGAGAAAATACAAATACACAAGATTCTGAGCAATGAGTAGTAAGAAGAATATATATCTTTTATTATCACTAATAATCTTAAGTGCATTACTGATTGCGCTGCTGGTAATTGGCAACGACAGCAACAACACGCTTGTCGATAAGGAAATATTTAAAGTTGATAACCAGCAAAAAATAAATCGTGTAGTGATTAATAAACAGAATGAAAAAATTAATCTTAGCTATAATGGCATTAAATGGGTTGTCAATGATTCATTGGAAGCAGACAGGCAACTGATACAAGTATTTTTTGCCACGTTACTGCAGGCAGAGCCTAAAAGAGCGATATCTCAAAAGTTGAGCGACTCAGTTGCGCAAAGAATAATTCAATTTGGAACAAAGGTTGATTTATATGAAGAGGAAACCCTCGTAAAAAGTTTCTTTGTGCTTGGTAATGAAAATAAAAACGAAACATTCTATAAACTTGAAAATGATTCACAACCTTATCTGGTAACAATTCCTGGATACAAGGTATACGTGGCAGGCATATTTGAATTGTCGGCTATAGACTGGCGCGATAAGCGCATCTTTAATTTCAACTGGCAGAATTTCAAGCAGCTGACTGCCACATTTACATCCGAAACCAAAGAAAATTTCACTATTTCATTTCAAAACGGATTTTTTGGGATCGAGGGAAATCCGGAAGCCGATACCACCAAACTCAATAACTACCTGGATGCCGTATCTCTTTTGCAAACTTCACATTACATTGGCGCGGATGAGCAGCATCAGTATGACAGTCTATTTAACAAAGCTCCCAATTTTTCTGTTGTGGTAAATGACATAGCAAACCGCATATATAGCCTACGCGTATACAATACACCGGTTAATGTCACTTATGTACCGGCTATACTCAACGACAGGGAGGTTATATTAATCGACCTAAACGAATTACTCAGGATTTACCGAAAGCGAAGCTATTTTCTCAAGTAAATCTGGCTAAAAACCGCATTTTTCTGATTGGTTTTTCTTTCTAACTTTACCGCTCTGTAAAATTAAACCACTGATTTGCAATGAAGTTTATCGTTAACTCCAGCTACCTGCTCAAGCAGCTTTCTAATATTAACGGGGTAATCACCACCAATCCGGTGGTACCCATTCTTGAGAACTTTTTATTTGAAATTGATAAGTCAAATCTTACTGTTACTGCCTCTGATTTGCAAACTTCAATGATTACTGAAATCGCAATCGAGTCAAAGGAAAAGGGAAATATTGCAGTGCCAGCAAAAATTTTACTGGAAACACTAAAAAACCTTCCTGATCAGCCTGTTACATTTTCAATAGATGAATCTACTTACAGCATTGAGATAAGCTCAGACAATGGTCGATATAAATTGGCGGGCGAGAATGCAACGGATTTTCCGAAGGTACCTGCAGTTTCTCAGGATTTCTCCTCCTCACTGTCATCGGAGGTGTTAGCCCGTGCAGTGAACAACACCATTTTTGCAACCAGCAATGATGAGTTAAGACCTGCAATGACGGGTGTCTATGTAAACTTAGGGGAGAAGAACACCACGTTTGTAGCCACCGATGGTCATCGTTTGGTGCGATACAGAAGAACAGATATTAAATCAGACAATGGCAATGCTATCATTATACCCCGGAAAGCATTGAATTTGCTGAAGGCCACATTGCCAACAGAAAATACGGATGTAACCATAGACTTTAACATGTCTAATGCGTTTTTCAAATTCGGCAATATCAGAATGATTTGCCGCCTCATCGATGAGCGCTTTCCGGATTATGAAAACGTTATACCCACCACCAATCCAATCAAGATGACTATTAGTCGCACGGATTTATTGGGTTCATTAAAACGTATTTCCATTTATGCCAATAAGACTACGCACCAGGTTCGTTTGAAGATTACCGGAAGCGAACTTCAGGTTTCAGCCGAAGATCTTGATTTCTCTAATGAAGCCAATGAAAGACTTTCATGCGAGCATGAAGGAGAGGATATTGAAATTGGATTCAATGCCAAGTTTTTAATTGAGATGCTAACCAATCTGGATACAGACCAGATTAAGTTAAACATGTCGGCACCTAATAAGGCTGGATTAATTTTACCTGCTGAAAAGGAAAAGAATGAAGATATACTAATGCTGGTAATGCCGGTAATGTTAAATCAATATGTATAATTTCTTCCAGCACTAATTTTAGTATAATGAAAAAGGCTATCCATCGGATAGCCTTTTTCATTATCTGAAAATCAGATAAGGTTCATTAGAGAATTATAATCTCATATTAAATACCCACTGTCCTTTTACCACTCCTGTGCGTGAAGTATAACCAGAGCCATTAAATGTAAAGGTGATTTGTAAAGTGGTTTCTGTTACCGCATAGGTCATAGGTAATTCATCAGCCGTACCCTTATCACGAATCATTTGAGTTTCTACTGCTGCGCCATATTCCCAGCTACCACTTGCTTTCCAGGGGCTTAGTGGAGGGCGGCTTGATGTGCTATATCCGAATACGGTGTTGCCTTTTGTGCCACTGAATACTAATTGAAATGAACTATAATCAGAAGTTTTATCCACTCCATCCAGCGATACGCTTGCTACTTTCCATGTTTTAGCGAGTTTCGTTAATTGTGTATCAGTAAGTGGTTCACTTGGCGTATCAGTCCCTCCACAACCTGAATAAGCAACAAGGATGACAATTAATGCAAAAAATGACAAGATTCTAAATGGCTTCATTATTTCATGTTTTTAACAACTTAAACTTAAGAAATTGATAATTGTAAACAAAAACGATATGCGGTTTCCCTATAAAATTCAGTGAATAAATGTCTAATAAACCTGCTTAGTAACCCTTTTTATAGTTTAAAATATCAATTATTTGACAGTTCTGAGGATATTCATGCGTTTGATTTGAAGCAATGATTACCATTCTTTGTTTCATTACATTTTCAAGATGTTTCCAATACCACTCAATTGATTTAGTATCAAGGTTGGTTGTGGGTTCGTCCAGGTACAATATTTTGCTATCTGAAAAGAATGCCAGGCCAAGTTTCAAACGCTGGCGCATGCCAGAAGAAAAATTATAAATGAGTTTATCTCTTGAGTTGTTAAGTTCAAGCAATTCGGGTATTGTGTTGATTGGAATATTCTGATGCGTTTTTTTGAATTTGAAATGAAAACGAATCATTTCATCCAGTGTAAACTCATCGATTAAATCCATGTAAGGTGTGGCAATGGTGATGTAGTTGAATACTTCATCGGCAAGCACTACCTCTTCGTTGTTACTAAATTGGATGGTTCCTGAGGTGGGCTGCATCTGCCCCCATAACACCTGAAGCAAAGTAGATTTACCGGAACCATTTGGCCCAATGATGGCGTAGGTTTCACCGGGGTTAAATTGCTTTGTGAAGTTTTTAAAAATCCATTCCCGGTTGAATCGCTTGCTAAGATTTTCAACTTTTATCCTCATTTATAAGGATGCATCGGTAGTGGAGAAACCTTTCATCACGCCACGTTCGCTGGTGCGAATAAATGAAACGATATAGTCTCTTTCTTCACTGGGCGGAAGTTCACTTTCAACCAGGTCAAGTGCTTTGGAGTTATTAAGACCTTTTAAGAATATGTAGCGATACACTTCCTGAATCTCTCCGATTTTTTCGGAAGAAAATCCTCTTCTTCTAAGGCCAATTGTATTTACGCCTGCGTAGGTAAGCGGCTCTCTTGCTGCTTTTGTATAGGGAGGTACATCTTTTCTGACTAATGAACCTCCGGAGATCATCACATGAGAACCGACTTTTACAAATTGATGCAATGCACTTGCTCCTCCAATAATTGCCCAGTCTTCAATTGTCACATGGCCTGCCACCTGTACAGTATTAGCCAGTATACAATTATTGCCTACCATGCAATCATGTGCAATATGCACGTATGCCATAAGAAGACAATTATTACCCACTACTGTTTTAAACTTGTCGGAGGTGCCTTTACTAATCGTGACAAATTCTCTGATTACGGTATTGTCACCGATGAACGTTTCAGTTTCCTCACCAGCAAATTTCAAATCCTGAGGCACTGCAGAGATGGATGCTCCGGGAAAAATTTTTACATTTTTTCCAATACGCGCTCCTTCCCAAATAACTACGTTGGGTCCAATCCAACTATTATCACCAATTTCAACATTGTCTTTGATAGTAGCAAAGGGCTCAATAACTACATTATTGCCAATTTTCGCCTTTGGGTGAATAATGGCTAGTGGTGATAGGTTACTCATGAATCTTTTCTTACAATACTTGCCGTCATGGTTCCTTCGCAAACCAATGTGTTTCCTACATAGGCGCGACCTCTCATTTTAGCAATTCCTCTTTTTATGGGTGCTAATAGATCGCACTGAATTACGAGTGTATCACCCGGTAACACCATTTTTCTGAATCTACATTCATCAATCCCGAGAAAATAAGTCCAATAGTTTTCAGGATCAGGCACCGTATTCAAAACTAAAATTCCTCCTACCTGTGTCATGGCTTCAACCTGAAGCACACCTGGCATTACCGGATTACCTGGGAAGTGACCCTGGAAGAATGGTTCGTTCATGGTCACGTTTTTAATACCACAAACTGTCTCCTGATCCAGATAAATAATTTTATCAATTAGCAAGAACGGATATCTGTGTGGTAGTGTATTCACGATGTGGTTAATATCCATC
>JALOMN010000174.1 GCA_025455445.1 Cyclobacteriaceae bacterium | reverse complement strand
AGACGATTTTGCCTTTTTGATATTCAATACAATCTTACCAGGCATTGCGCCAACATAGGTTTTGCGATGTCCGCGTATTTCAGCCTCGTCATGCACACCCCCCAACGACATGCGCACATAATTTCGATTAAGCGATTTTGCAATGGATTTACCAAGTGAAGTTTTGCCCACACCCGGAGGACCATATAAACAAAGAATCGGGCCCTTCATGTCTTGCTTCAACTTCAAGACAGCAAGATATTCCAGTATGCGTGTCTTAACTTTTTCGAGTCCGAAGTGATCTTTATCAAGAATCTTACGCGCTTTCTTCAAATCAAAATCATCTACTGTGCAGTCATCCCATGGCAAATCAAGCATGAACTCTACATAATTCATGGCTACCGGAAATTCGGCAGCCTGCGGATTAATGCGTAATAATTTATCGAGTTCCTTGTTGAAATGATCAGCCGCCTGTTTTGGCCATTTCTTTTCAGCTCCACGCTTTCTTAATTTCTCAATTTCTTTATCTGGACCATCGTAACCTAACTCATCCTGCAGTACTTTAATTTGCTGACGCAGAAAATAATCACGCTGTTGCTGATCAATATCTGTATGCACTTTTTTCTGAATCTCGCTTTTGATTTCCAGCATCTGTATTTCTTTCAGCATATACTGAAGCAGCAAAGTGCCGCGATCAACCAGATTTTTTGTCTCCAGAATTTTCTGCTTGTCTGCTACATCTACGTTAAGGTTCGATGCGAGAAAGTGAATGAGAAAGCCCATGCTTTGAATATTATCCAATGCAATTTGTGCTTCCTGCGGAATTTCAGGATTGAGTCTTAATATTTTGGATGCCGAATCTTTCAGTGATTGTATCAACGCAGCCACCTCTTTGTCTTTCATATCCAGCGCGGGCTCTGTCTGCAACTCAATCTTCGCGGTGATGAAGGGTTCATCCTGCAAAAAATCTTTTACTGCAAAGCGATTCTTTCCCTGGATGATAATGGTAGTATTTCCATCGGGCAACACCAGCATTTTAATTATTCTGGCAATGGTGCCAAAGTTGTAAATATCATCCAGCGAAGGTTCTTCAGCCTGTTTATTTTTCTGGGCTACCACACCAATAATACGATTGTCCTGATACGCCTTTTTTATAAGACGAATCGATTTCTGGCGCGTAACGGTAATGGGAATCACCACGCCTGGAAACAACACGGTATTTTTTATAGGAAGTATAGATACTTCTTCGGGTAAATCTTCGGGCTTCAGATCAGACTCCTGCTCGGGGTTGATCAATTGAATCATCTCATCGGAATCCTGCTGCACAAGTGGAGAAATTTCTAGGGATTTAAACATATTAATTACGTGCCAATTTGACACAAAAAAAGGGTGTATCCAATTATTTAAACGTGCATTTCAATGGTCAATCGTTGTGCCACGGTTTTGCGAATCCGCCAAAAAAATCTCACTTTCATGCTGTTATGTTTTACACTACTGGTATTAAAAGAGTATTAAAAATCTATCTGGCACTGCTTTTTATGTTGCTGGCAGGAATTTCATTCAACGTGTCTGCGCAAAAGCAAAAAAAAGGGTATAAAAATGCCGGCATCGTTGCTCTAAATGACTCACTTACCTCCTACAGCCAGTCTGACATGTTTGATTTCCCAAACATCAATAAATCGAGGTATTACTATGATGAAACTCGCTTAAAAAATATCCAGAAACTGGACTCAGAAAAGAAGGATGCAGAAATGTACACTGCCCTGAAAAGCTACGTAAGGAATTTTGGTATTGAAAACTTCAATAATAACATAGCCATGGTGTGGCGGCTGGCACAACTTTCTGAAAAATACGGACAACCGGGTGAGGCGCTGTTGCTTTATAAACTTGTAATTAAACACCACCGTCAAGGATTAAACATACAGGACATCTATGCAAAATATCAACAGCTCGATCCTGACAAAAAAGAAAACTATGTACCCCTGGAATTTTACTATGAATTAGTGGCCTATCGAAAGGACATAGATACACTTCGCCCACCAAAATCGATCTTGTTAAATATGGGTGAGTTAATTAATTCAAACAAAGAAGATTATGGCCCTACCATCGGAAATATAGATGACATCATTTTATTCACTTCAAAGAGAAATGAACATTTAAATGGCACCTACAATGAAGATTTATTTTTCAGCGTAAAGGATGATGGCCGTTGGACCTATGCGCAAGCGTTTGTAAATATCAACAGCGAATTTAATGAAGGCTCGGCTTGCTTAAATATGGATGGCAAGGAACTTATCTTTTCGCGATGCAATGCGCCCGATGGTTTAGGCAATTGCGATTTGTATGTTGCAAAATTAAAACGCGACAGTACGTGGGGTGAAGTAAAAAATCTCGGGCCGCTGGTAAACAGTACCGGATGGGATTCGCATCCTTCGCTCACAAAATCAGGAGATACTTTATTTTTTGCTTCAAACCGCACCGGAACTTTTGGACTCTCCGATATTTTTTACACCGTAAAAGATAAAAAAGGCAATTGGCAAAAAGCAATGAATGCCGGCCCGATAATTAATACTGCCAAAAGCGAAGTGAGTCCTTTTCTGCACCATGCCTTTAATGTACTATATTTCAGTTCAAATGGTCATCCGCTGAATTTTGGTGAGTTTGATATTTACAAATCCAATCAATTAAAATCATCGTGGGCCGAACCAAAAAATATCGGGCCACTGGTGAATGGTGGCGGAAGCGAATATTATTTTACCATCGATTCAAAGTCTGAAAATCTATACTATGCGCGCTCGATAGAAGAGGATATTAAAAATCTGGACCTTCACTCCTTTCCGGTGCCTATGGAAGCGCAACCCCTGGCCAACACTAATTTGCGTGGAAGTTTAAAAGATCCATCCGGCATTCCTGAAAAGGGTATTGTTTCTATAATTGACCTGGATGAAGGCGTTGAAGTAGCTCCTAAATTCCTCAGCGAAGAGGGTAAGTTTGATTTTAGTCTGATAAACAAGCGCAATTATTTATTGATTATACAAGGAGATAATTTCTTCCGGATAGAAGAAATGTTTTTTCTGAATGGTGAGCTTGAAATAAATAAAATATCAGAACCACTGGAAAGCAAAATTGCATTTCAATCCTTGGAATTCGAAAACGGTAAATCAAACATCTTACCGGAAATGCATGCAGACTTAAATAAACTGGGAAGCTTTCTAATCGACCATCCTACCTACAAAATCACTATATCAGGACATACCGATTCGGCAGGAAAAGAAGAATCTAATCTTCGTTTATCACAAGCCCGTGCAGATGCTATCAAATCTTATCTTACTTCTAACTTCCCGATTGAAGATACACGCATTGTTGCTATTGGTTATGGAAGTTCAAAGCCAATAGTAAAAGAAGAAACGGATGAACACAGACAGCTGAACCGAAGGGTAGAGTTTGAAATCAGAAGAGACTGATACTATAACGCTGATTTTTTTAGTTTACTAATTCTATTAAACAACCATACCTATGAAAATACTATTGCTTTTCGCGGGAATATTAATCGTATCATCCGTGTGCGCACAAACCGAAATCAATCCGAAAGTTAAACCTGACCGCGACAAGGAATTTGTAGTAACGGAATTGAATAAAAAATTTCCCATCTATCAAAAAGTAGCGAAAGACATTTGGTCATATGCAGAGCTGGGTTTTCTCGAAACGCAGAGTGCGGAACGATTGCAAGGTGTTTTAAGGAGTGAAGGATTTACTGTAAAAACTGGGGTATCAGAAATGCCTACTGCATTTGTAGCTACTTACGGAAATGGTGGACCTGTGATCGGTATTCTTGCAGAGTTTGATGCCCTGCCTGGTCTTTCACAGGACTCCTTGCCTGAAAGAAAAATTATACACGAAGGCGCACCTGGCCACGCGTGCGGTCATCACCTGTTTGGCACTGCTTCGGTTGCCGCTGCTGTTACATTGAAAGACTGGTTGATCAAAAACAAAAAAGCAGGCACTGTAAAATTATTCGGTACGCCCGCGGAAGAAGGCGGTTCTGCAAAAGTGTACATGGTGCGCGATGGTTTATTCAATGATGTGGATGTAGTATTGCACTGGCATCCTTCCAGCGATAATGATGCAAGCCCTGAATCATGTCTTGCGATCAAACAAACTATTTTCAGATTCTATGGTCGCTCGGCTCATGCAGCTGCTGCTCCGTATGCAGGTCGTTCGGCTTTGGATGGACTGGAAGCCATGAACTACATGGTGAACCTGATGCGTGAACACGTGCCGCAAGAAACGCGCATTCATTACGTGATCAACAAAGGCGGTCTTGCAGCTAATGTTGTTCCTGATTATGCCGAAGCAGAATATATGGTGCGCCACCCCGATGCGCGGATGGTAGAAGAAATCTGGAATCGCATCGTAAAGGCGGCCGAAGGTGCTGCGAGTGGAACTGAAACTACGATGAAGTATGAAGTTATTTCAGGATCCTTTAACCTCGTGCCCAATGAAACATTGTCACGATTGATGTATAATAATTTAAGAGCAGTGGGCGGTGTGATGTATACTCCTGAAGAAGTTGAGTTTGGAAAAAAAATTCAAAGCACTCTTTCAACAAAGTATCCACCTCTTGAAACAGCTGCACAAGTGCAGCCATTTAAAACAGGAGGATTTTTTCCTGCCTCCACCGATGTGGGAGACATTACGTGGGTTGTACCTACTGCTGGCTTGGGCACTGCAACCTGGGTTCCCGGAGTGCCGGCTCACTCGTGGCAGGCCGTTGCCACGGGAGGTATGAGTATCGGATTCAAAGCCATGAATAACGCAGCTAAGACAATCGCCATGACAGGCATTGATATTTTTAATAATCCCACGGTAATTAATAAAGCAACAAAAGAGCTGGCTGATTATGTGGGGCCTGACTTTAAATACAAATCAATGATTGGCGATCGCAAGCCTCCCCTGGATTTCAGAAAGGGAAAACAATAAATG
>JALOMN010000173.1 GCA_025455445.1 Cyclobacteriaceae bacterium | reverse complement strand
CTCTACTCCATCAAGCGTCTTACTCAATCACTGTCGCTGAATCAGCTACCCGAAAATTAGAAATCAGAATTACTCAATTTGTGAATATCATCAGTCTTTAAAAACAAAGGGAAGTTAACAGTTTGTTTGTATTTATTCCAGTGTTGATTTAATTCAATACTTTCTTTCCATCCCAACCTGCACCTCTGATACATCTTCCGGGCATAGCGCCAGTGTGCTCCCCTTGATTAATCACCTGCACACCATTTACAAAGACATGCTCCACGCCCGTTGCATACTGATGCGGCTTTTCAAAGGTGGCCATATCTTTTATCTGACCGGGATCAAAGACTACCACATCGGCATAATTTCCCACTTTCAAGCTGCCACGATTTTTCAACTTCAGGTTAGCCGCTGGCAGCGAAGTCATTTTTCGAATGGCTTCTTCGAGCGTAAGAATCTTTTCTTCTCTTACGTATTGTGAAAGTAATCGTGCAAAACTTCCATAAGCACGCGGATGAGTGGAATCTTTTATATATGGTTCTTCCGCAGCAATAGAGCCCGCATCGGAGCAAATACTTACATAGGGTAAGGGCAGCATGCGTTTCACATTTTCTTCCGAAATCAAAAAGAAGATCGAAGGTATGCCCGACTTATCGGCATAAATCAAATCGAGCATCGTTTCATTCGCATCCTTACCATGCAAGGCCGCAACTTCACTCAGTCGCTTGCCTTGATAAAGTTGAGTAAGTGAATCCTTTCTAAAGCCCAGCAGCATCACATCTTTTGGATCAGAGTTCCTTGAAGGAATACCCAATTCCAGGTCTCTTAGAATTCGTTTACGCATAACCGGATCTTTAAATCTTCTGCGCATGGCGGCAGCGCCACCCTCCTGCACCCACGTGGGCAGGCGGGCCGTAAGATTGGTGCCACTGGCGTTGTAGGTGTACATATCCGCAGTGATTTTCAAACCTGCACGCTGTGCACTGTCAATCTTTGTCAACACGGTATCTATTTTATTCCAGTTCCAGGTGTTGTTGATTTTCAGGTGATAAATTTCTGCAGGCACATTTGCTTCGCGCGCAATCCGAAATACTTCATTCAATGCCGGATAAATCTTGTCACTTTCGCTACGCATATGGGTGATGTACATGCCACCATATTTTGAAACCACTTTACTCAATTCGATTAATTCTGCCGTAGAAGCATAATCTGCGGGCGCATAAATCAATGACGTGCCTAACCCCATCGCACCTTGCAGCATGGCTTCTTCCACCATCTTTTTCATGCGGGTCATTTCTTCCGCAGTCGGTTTTCGATTCTGATAACCCAACACAAGGTTGCGCACAGTGGTAGCACCTACAAATGAGGCAAAATTTGGACTTACTCCCTTGCGCTCCAGCATCTGGAAATAACCTCCAAGAGATGTCCACAAAGTGTCTCTACTGTTTTTTTTATTGCGTGGACCAGGACTCCAACCCTCACCAAACACTTCCAGTGTTACACCTTGTTTGATGTCACTCATCGATCGGCCGTCTTTTAATAACGATCCATCTGCCCAGCTCAACATGTTTATAAATCCGGGTGAAACAGCTTTTCCGGTTACGTCAATTTCTTTTTTCGCTGAAGCAGTTAGTATGTTGCCGATAAACGCAATTGTATCCGCACGAATGGCTACATCAGCACGGAAAGGTGCGCCACCCAAACCGTCATAGATCGTGCCGTTGCGCAGGATGATATCATATTGCGCGCGCGCTTCATTGAGCAGCACGAAAAAGAGAAAAAGAAAACAAAACTTCATGTTCTTAAATTGAATTAAATCTGGCACTTAACACAGAATCTGGCGCTTTATCTCACTTAGTTGATCGCAATAAAACATCCAGCAATTCTTTAAACAATTTTGCCGCCAGCATACCGGTGATACCGGAAGGATCGCGTGTTGGATTGTATTCAACCAAATCAGCACCTACCACATTTCCCTGTATTTGCTGAAGTATCGAAATGATTTCACGCGAGGTAAATCCTCCGGGCTCATGATGTGATACACCTGGAGCAAAAGCCGGATCAATCGCATCAATGTCCAGTGAAATATAGATCGGACCTTCAAACTTAATTTTCTGAAACTCCTGCCAATGCCTCATTTCAAAAACCTCTACTCCGTAACGAGTGGCCTGTTCGCGTTGATGGTCGTTCATGGTGCGAATACCCACTTGCACCAATCGCTGTGCAAGTCCTTCTTCCATAATCCGCGCAAACGGGCATGCATGCGAAAACTTATTCCCCTCAAAGTCCTGGTATAAATCGGGGTGCGCATCGAGGTGTAAAATGTTTAACCGTGGATATTTCTTCGACAATGCCTTTACCACCGGGTAAGTAATAGAATGATCTCCGCCTAATGAAAGCAGTTTATCAAAAGAAGAAAACCTGGACTCAATTTCAGATTGTATCGCATCGATAGCCTGATAACCAGTTGGCAGTGCCAAATCACCGATATCATGCCAGCCCGGATGATTTTTAAGATTTACACCACTTTCGGTGAAGTAATTGGATGAATCAGAATTATAAAACTGCCTGATGAGCGAGGGTGCCTGGGCAGGGCCACGGAGGTAAGAAGAGAATTCATCGAAAGGGACACCAATCACGCTGACTGACATAAAATGGACTTTAATGACAGCCCGATATTAACAAAAAAAAGCTGCACATTATATTAGGTGCAGCTTTGTAGTCCCTGCAGGAATCGAACCTGCCTAACGGCAGGCAGGCCTGCATCTTCAGAATCGTCCCGATAGCTATCGGGATGAAATACTATCCATTGTACTACGGACCAGGCAAAGCATAAAAGTGATGAAAAACGATTGTGTTGGAAGCTACTATTTAAATGAAAAATAACTTCTTAAGAATTTACCACCCCACTTTACAAAGTGGTATTTCCGTGCATTAAATCCCAAAACGCATATAATAAGAACTAGCAAAAAGGATTGGTCTATAAAAATTTAAGGATCAATAAAAGGAAGGGGATTATACTCTTATGCCAATCGCGCTCGCACAATCACCTGACTATTTTTTACTAATGGTTTTAATCTAAGCTGAAAAATATTTCAAACAGTTATGAAGTGAAGTACTATTTTCACACGTTAAGATTTGCTACGAATAGATCTGTTCTAAATCTTAGGATACTATTCTTATCGATCGCGAAGCCAATAAAATCAAGGACTTTAGAGCATTTCCCCATTTATAAATCAGTTAAAATCAATGATTCAACTTCAAGTTTTGTAATCGATCATAGATTTTATAACTATTGAAGCCAGTCTGGTCTTCCAAAATTTTGATTGAACGAATAGCGTACTGAAACATCTGCGCGAGAAAATGATCTTGCATTATCAGTGCTAAGTTTAGTTGGTAAAATGAAATTAGAAAACAAACGCTCTTGCAGTTATTCGTTGAATTATTTGCATAATATGATTTATAATACTTACTTAGCATAAGTTTTAAATAAATTTTTCACCTAAAACAAAAAATGCTATGGCAAAGAAAGCAAAAAAAGCAGCTAAGAAAGCTACTAAGAAAGCAGCTAAGAAGAAGAAGTAATTAGTACTTCATTCAAATAAAAAAGGTTGACAGCAATGTCAACCTTTTTTTTTACACTTACATGATCCCATTTGTTTGTTTCAAATTGTGGTAATCACATTTTTAATAGCTTGCCATGTCAATAAGATAAAATAATTACGAGTATATGGCTTACTGTTATTTCAAAGTAAAGAGGATCACAATCACTCTGCTCATTAAAATAAAAAACCGTTAATTATTACATAATCAACGGTTTTATAAGTGCTAAAGTAGTCCCGGCAGGAATCGAACCTGCATCTTCAGAATCGGAATCTGAAATACTATCCATTGTACTACGGAACCAAATAATTTTTCAAATATGGATTCTCCCTATAAGAATCACCTTTAATTAGCCTATTCATTCTGCTTCCAGTAGAATCGAATCAGCATCTTTAGAATCGTCCCGATAATTATCGGGATGAATCACTTTCCTCCCGATAGCTATCGGAAGTAACTACGGAACAAGAATAGTCACAAAAATAAACAAAAACGGTCGCTAAAACAGGTCTTCGCAAATTAAGACCAATCTGAAAGTGCCACCATATAGGTTACACAAAATATCGGAAACCCGCACACCAGAATGAATTTCTCTATAATTTCATGTAATCCCTATTCGCCATGAAAACTTACCTCCTTACATGGATTATCTGTTGCCTTGCCTATGATGTTGCATTTAGCCAAATTCTTCGGGTAGATAAAAATCACCTCGAGTCAGACTCAGCTGGTTATTTTACCTTCAATGCTGATATCAGTTTCACGCTCGATAATCGAAGCATAACACCTGAAGAAAAACTGGTTTACACAAGGTTAAGTACCAAAGGGGATTTGCTTTTCGTCTCTAAAAAAAATGCTTACATACTTATCAATTCTATTGAATATGTTTCCTCTACAAATGCAATTCCATTCAGCACAGGTTTCTCGCACTTCCGTGTCAATTTCAGAAGGGAACATGCGTTATCATTCGAAGCTTATGCTCAAATACAGTATGACGAAGTGCGCAGAATGCGATTTCGCATATTGGGTGGCGGAGGTTTACGCTACACTTTCATTGACGAGGATGGCTTCGATGCACACATCGGCACAGGTGTAATGTATGAACACGAAAAATGGAGCGAAACAGAAGAGGTAAATAGTGCTATCCTCTATAAAGAAATGCCGAAGTCATCCAGCTATGTGGGTGTCGAATTCTTTCTATCAAAGCATGTCAAGTTTGACCTTTGGGGGCTGTATCAGGTTGGATACGATTGGGAATATGAAATCTATCGCAATCGATATGCCGCGGAAGTAGCATTAAATTTTATTATTGGTAAAAGGCTCACATGGGTAAATCGCCTTACCTATTTTTATGATGCCCAACCAGTAATACCAATAAACCCTGCTT
>JALOMN010000172.1 GCA_025455445.1 Cyclobacteriaceae bacterium | reverse complement strand
GCCAAAGATCCTGCTCCCTGGTTTTATGAACTAAAAATATATCGCCTGGCAGATGCAGCTGATGAAAGCAGAGTGGAGAGATTTTTGCAAAATGCTTTTTTGCCTGCCATGCACCGAAACGGTGTTAAATCAGTGGGTGTATTTAAGCCCGTGAAGGAAGATTCCGTTAACAGCAAACGCATTTATGTGCTAATTCCTTACAAGTCATTAAGCGAGTTTGAAAAAGTAAATACAGCGCTTCAAAAAGACCCACAATACCAGGCAGCAGGCAGTGATTACATAAATTCTTCACACTCCGATCCCCCTTATGTGCGCATTGAAACTATCCTAATGAAGGCTTTCAGATTTATGCCGGCTCCGGCAGTACCTGATTTGAAAAATAATAAGACTGATCGTGTATATGAATTGCGCAGTTATGAAGGTGCAACTGAAAAATTATATCAAAGCAAAGTTCATATGTTTAATGAAGGCGGTGAAATTAAACTCTTCAACAGATTAAACTTTAATGCGGTATTCTACGGTGAGGTGTTAAGCGGAAGCAGCATGCCTAACCTGATGTATATGACCAGTTTTGAAAACAAAGCGGATAGGGATGCACACTGGAAAGCATTTGGTGAAGCCCCTGAGTGGAAAGCCATGGTAGTATTGCCACAATATCAAAATACCGTTTCAAAAAACACGCAATATCTGCTAAATCCCACTTCCTATTCTGACTTCTGATATGTGTTCACCGATACACAGAACACACAAACTGTGTATCGGTGTATAAATTTAATCAAGCCAAATCCTTTAGCGCTTTTACAAACGTATCGAGCTCGTCTGTTGTCGTATACACATTAGGTGTAATACGACAGCCATGAACACCAGCCCCATCAATAGCAACAGTATAAATCTTGTACTTCTTTAACAGTGTGTCGGCAAGATCCTGGGGCTTCATTCCTTTCACTCCTACATTCCCAATTCCGCAATGCCGCTTCGGATCTTCTGGTGTGTTTAGGATAATATGGGGAAGATTGCGCACCTTACTCGTCCAGTATGTTTGCAGGTAGCGCAGTCGCTCTTCTTTTCTATCACGACCGATTTTCAAATAAAAATCGATTGAGTTAGAGATCGTTAAATCCGTGTACACCGGATGTGTGCCTATTTGATTAAGACGGTATATATCGTTTTCATCACTCACTCCCGAAGCCAGCAAAGGCCAAACATGTGAAGCGTTGCCTTTCTTCACGTATAAAATACCCGCTCCCAGAGGCACACTCAACCATTTATGCAAACTGGCTCCATAATAATCACAATTCAAATCCGATATTGAAAAATTAAGGTGTGCAATAGCATGCGCTCCATCCACCATCACCTCCACACCCTTTGAATGTGCCATGTCACAAATTTTGCGCACCGGTAAAACCTGACCGGTTATGTTTACCATGTGGCAGACCATCAGTAATCTTGTTTTGCCGGTAATGGCATTTGCATATAAGTTCACGATCTCTTCATCTGAAGTGGGATTATTAGGTAGCGAAACAATCTTATTTACAATACCATGTTTCTTCTCCATCAACTTAAACATATTGAGCATCGAGCCATAATCCTGCTCGGCCATCACAGCCTCATCACCAGGCTGCCAGTGTACTCCGCCTATCACCATATCGAGTGACTCAGTTGTATTTCGTGTGATGATCAATTCTTCCGCTGAACAACCGGCTAGTTCAGCCAGTTTAGCTGCTGCCTTTTTCTTATTCTCCCACTGCACGGTGCGCATGTAGTAAGAACCCTGGTAGTTTACTTCACGCACATGTGAAATGTAGTGCTCAAGAATTTCCTGTGGTAAAAAACAGTAATAGCCGTTCTCGAGATTGATGTAATCCGGTTTAAGTTTATAACCCTTTCGCATAGTAGCCCAGAAGTCTTCTTCTTTAGCTAAATCGGAAGCAGGAAGATGTTCATACTTTTTTACGGCCGCTTCCACTGTGTTAAAAAAAGGTATACCACCCAGTGAAAAAAGCGCAGCCTGCTTTAGAAATGATCGCTTATCCATATGCTAACTTAAAGTGATGTTATCAAACTTTTTTTGGAGGCAACTCAAATGCCTGTGCCTCATGTACAAATTTTTCTTTGTGTGAACCATCACAAAAAGGCTTATTGCCTGAATGACCACATCTGCATAATGAAACGACCGTTCTTCCTTGCAGGCCATATAAGTTGCCTTGTGAATCAATTATCTCAAATTCACCATCAACTTTGAGAGACCCATTTTTATTTACTGTAATTCTAGTCTTCATATTATTATTTATTATTAATGTTCTTCTTCACCAAAGTTGCTTGTGCTTATTCCTGAACCAAAAAACAACGCATTGAAAAATAATTTGTTGGTACCATTCCAATATCCGCGAAAAGCAGGATCATCAACAAATAAAATCGCGCGCCCCTGGCCCAAAGAGCTCACCTGAAGCGATACTGAATTCTTGATCTTTTCAAGATTGCTGGAATGAATATACCCGCTAAGCAAAGGCTTGGCAGTATACGTTATCACTGTATTAAATGGATTTTTACTCTGCTCAATAAACACAGAAGTATTACGATACACTGGCAACTCGCGACTGGAATAACCAAACCCCAACGGGTGGGTGATATCCAGTGTGCCCATATATATCGAACCACCTATTGCGCGTGAGCCCTGATAATCGCCTGCTGTTACAAACTCCATTCGCTTAGGTTCCTTTTTCTCTTCCTCCTTTTTGAGTTGCTCATCAATTAGTTTATTTGTGATAGCCCAGGTAACAGCAGTCTTCATCAGTATCAAAGTTCCGCCTTGTTGCACCCAACTCTTTATTTTATTCACTCCATTTTCACCAAGCATAGTATAATTACCTGCCACCATAATAAGCGTATTGTAATCACTGATACGCAGTTGGCCAAATTGGCTGGTATTTACTTTTGTTATCGGCATCTTTAGCTTTGAATCAAGTAAGTACCAGATTGCACCTGCATCAGTTGCTGCCACACCCTCACCAATAAGCATCGCTACTTTGGGATTCTGAACTGTGCGAATATTTCCACTACCCAAATCAACCCCTTGCGCATTGAATCCAGTTGATACACTGTAAACTTCAATACCGGATGTTGCAGAAGCCTCTTTCAATACAGAAAATAATTCTTCCGAAGATATGTCTTGATCTGCAACTGAAATAACAAGCGTTCCATAACCAAAACTTCTTTTTGCACCATTTACCTCAGCAGTAAAGGGCTTAAATGCTGTTTTTACAAATACTTTATTTGATAATAAATAATACAATGCGCGTGCAGAATTGTATTCTGTCCAATCGATGAGGTAAGCATAATTAGATTTTGCTACTGCAGCGGGTTTAAGCGTAATGTCTTCTGCTGTTATACGCGGTCCTTTAGAAAATTTCACTGTGGCGCTTAATGCATCATGTGGAAGACCATATGCCAGGGCCATGGTCCAGGTGCTCGCATCATAAAACACACTGTCGTGGAAGGAAGTCACTTTCTCAAACATACTGCGCACCATACGATACTGAGTCTGATCTGTGGTCACCAAAAATGCTTTTCCCTTTTCGTATTTATTATTTCCCACTGTTAAATCAGCGCCAAGTTGATAGGTCTCAATCCGATGCTTCAAAAATAGCTCGGCAAAAGCTTTTGTGCGACTCTGATCTTTACTATCACCAAACACATATGCTTTGATGGTGGATTTTCTTCCTTCATCCAACGCGCTCTTAAAATATTCCTGCTGATGTTTTAACAGTAATTCTCTATTATCTACACCTGCTTTTACAGTTGCAAGGCTTGTGCGCACATGATTGCGTATGGTGAAAGCAAATGTGACCACCTTTGTTGAGCTTTGTTGCACATGTCCGCGGGAACTGGCTTGTTCAAATACAAGGCCTAGTCCACCGTGTATATCCGGATAAGTAGATCCGTAACCAGGATAGGAGTTATCAAAATTTTCTTTAGAAAAGTATAATGAACCAATTTCATCCAGTGACTTCGCAAAATACTTTGCGAACATCGGATTCAGTTGATCGTAATTTGCACGCGGCACTACCGGATTTTCTGAACCATAAGGCTTTGTGGGTTCAAAAAAGTTAGTGGCGTTTGTTCCCATTTCATGATAATCGGTGCACACATTCGGCAGCCACTGATGAAAAAATTCAATACGATTTCTGCTTTCTACATGCGCGAGCGGCAGCCAGTCGCGATTGAGATCAAACCAGTAATGATTGAATCTGCCTCCTGGCCATACTTCATTATGTTCGCGATCCATCGGGTCTGCCACCGGAGGAAATCCCTTGTGCATGTTTGCCCAGTTGCTGTGACGATCGCGACCATCCGGATTATAGTTGGGATCAATGTGAATCACTGCTTCCTTTAACGTGCGATCTGCCTCCGCACCTTGTGCTGCAATTAAATAATATGCAGTGAGCATCGCTGCTTCGCTGCTGCTTGGTTCATTGCCATGCACGTTATATCCATGTGTGATAATTACAGGCATGGAGGCAATAGTTAAAGACTGTGAAGGATCAGCAAGCTTCAAATGTTCTTTTCTTATTTCTTCAATGCGCGCATAATTTTCAGGACTGGTGATGGTGAGCACTACCTGTGGCCTGCGTTCATTGGTATAACCAATAATTTGAAAGTGTGCCTTCGGAGAAACTTTTGCCAGCTCTTGAAAGTAAGATACTATTCTATCATGGCGGGTATGCCAATCACCAATCGGGTATCCAAGAAATTGCTCGGGAGTTGGTATGGCCGGGTCAAATGAAATACCCGAGGGAAAGAAATAATTGTTTTGCCCGAATGCGGTGAATCCTGCCAGGCAAACAAATAGTATGACAATAATCTTTTTCATATAAAATCTTTAATCAGTAAAAATTACTTAATCCTTTGTTTGCTGAAAATGAAATGTGATAGAAGGTCTGGAATAGTCAGAATCAAAAACCATCATC
>JALOMN010000171.1 GCA_025455445.1 Cyclobacteriaceae bacterium | reverse complement strand
TCCGTGTTGAGCACAGAGCGCTTTCAGAAGTCAGACAAAGATTTGCCTATCGCCATTGGTAAAACAATTTCTAATGAGTTGATGGTGTTGGATCTTACCAAGATGCCGCACATTCTGGTAGCAGGTGCAACGGGTCAGGGTAAGTCGGTAGGGTTAAATGTGATTTTAACTTCATTATTATACAAGAAACATCCCTCTCAGATAAAGTTTATTCTGGTTGATCCGAAAAAGGTTGAGATGTCATTGTTCAGTAAAATTGAACGACACTATCTGGCCAAGTTGCCCAATAGTGAAGAAGCAATCATAACCGATACGAAGAAGGTGGTGTATACACTGAACTCGCTCTGTATCGAAATGGAAAACCGCTATGAGATTTTAAAAGAGGCGGGCGCAAAAAATATTAAAGAGTACAACGCGAAATTTGTGGCGCGTAAGCTCAATCCGAAAGAAGGTCATCGGTTTCTGCCATACATTGTGTTGGTGATTGATGAGTTGGCCGACCTGATGATGACAGCCGGCAAAGAAGTTGAAACACCTATCGCGCGATTAGCCCAGTTGGCGCGTGCCATTGGTATACACCTGGTGGTTGCCACCCAGCGTCCTTCGGTAAACGTAATCACGGGCGTAATCAAAGCTAACTTCCCGGCACGTTTGTCTTTCCGGGTAACGTCTAAAATTGACTCACGCACGATATTAGATACAGGCGGTGCTGATCAGCTGATTGGCCAGGGTGATATGTTGCTATCTACCGGTTCGGATATTGTTCGTTTGCAGAGTCCGTTTGTAGATACACCTGAAATTGAAAGAATTTGCGAGTTTATTGGTTCGCAGAGAGGTTATCCTTCTGCTTATTTATTACCTGAGTTTGAAGGTGAGGAAGAAGGCGCCCATACGGTGGATTTAGCAGAGCGTGATGCACTTTTTGAGGAAGCCGCAAAGTTGATTGTGCAACATCAGCAGGGAAGCACTTCACTGATTCAGCGAAAGCTAAAACTTGGATATAATCGCGCAGGACGTTTGATAGATCAGTTAGAAGCAGCTAAAATTGTGGGCCCGTTTGAAGGCTCCAAAGCCAGAGAGGTTTTAATCAAAGACCCAATGAGTTTGGAACAATTATTGAATGATTTGAAAGAAAAACACAATCCATCTTAATCTATACAATGAAAAAGCTCTTTTTAGCTGCAATTTTAATATTCCTCGGCACTTCCACGTATGCACAGTATGACCCCAAAGCCCTTGAAATACTGGAGGCGATGAGCAAAAAGTACAAAGCCATACCCACGTTTGAAGCCAACCTTACCTCCTCACTCACCAATGAAACAGAGGGCGTTAATGACGAATTCAAAGGAAAAATTACCGTGAAGGGCGAGAAATTCAAGCTTAGCCTCGATGAACAGGAAATTTATAACAACGGCACTACGGTGTGGACGTACCTGCCCTCGGCCAAAGAGGTAAATATCGATAATTATGATCCGGGTTCGGATGATATAAACCCGACCAAGATTTTCGACATGTATAAAAAGGGATTTAAGTATTTATACCTGGGCGACAAAACTGAAAATGGCGTGGTGCTGGAAGAGATTGATTTAGTGCCCGAGAAAAAGGACGCTCAGTATTTTAAGATTAAAATGTTTATCGTGAAGAAGGATAAAACTATCCTCAACTGGACGATGTTCGATCGCTCAGGAAATAAATATAAATATGCCATCACCAAGTTTACACCGAATGTGAAGGTAGACGATGCCTTCTTCAATTTTGATGTGAAGAAATACCCGGGTATAGAGGTGATTGATTTGCGATAATTTACTTTAGCGATATAAGAAAAGTCGGGTCATTCCGACTTTTTTCATTTACAATGTTATCGTTTGCATATCCATCTGAAGCCAGAATTATAATTACGTCTTAGTCCGCTGAAAACAAACTTTTTTCAGCCCCATTATTTACTCGTATTTTAGCACAATGAATCGCAAAGAGTTATTTGAGCAAATCAAAAAGAAAGAATCTTACTTGTGTGTAGGATTAGATACTGACATTGAAAAAATTCCGTCTCATCTGTTAAAAACTGATGATCCTATTTTTGAATTTAATAAGCAGATAATAGATGCTACGCATGAATATGCCATTGCATACAAACCCAATACTGCTTTTTATGAGTCGCAGGGTGCGAAGGGTTGGGATAGTCTTCAGAAAACCCTGGATTATATTCCCAAAAATTGTTTTACCATTGCCGATGCCAAGCGTGGTGATATTGGTAACACTTCTGCTTTGTATGCGCGCACTTTTTTCAAAAACATGAACTTTGATGCGATTACCGTAGCGCCTTATATGGGTGAAGATTCAGTTATGCCTTTCCTTGAGTTTCCAGGTAAATGGGTAATCTTATTGGTGCACACCAGCAATTCAGGCAGTATCGATTTTCAACAACTGGAAACACGCCACGGAAAATTTCTATACGAAGAAGTAATCTTTGCTTCACAGCAATGGACTTCGGCAGATAGCATGATGTATGTAGTAGGTGCCACCAAGGCCGACAAAATAGGAAACATCAGGGCATTGTCACCCGATCATTTTTTATTGGTGCCAGGTGTAGGTGCACAAGGTGGTGATTTGGAAGCAGTTTCAAAAGCAGGTATCAATCCGCAATGCGGACTAATTGTTAATTCCTCGCGTGCCATTATTTATGCTTCTTCAAAAGAAGACTTTGCGGATGCGGCCGGCAAAGCTGCGAAAAAAGTGAAAGAGGAAATGAGCGGATACCTGAATACCTATTTAATTTGAACAACCCATTATACTCGCAGCACACTTAATAAATTGTTTCTGTGAACGAATCATTCCTGCATTATCTGTGGCAATTTCAATACTTCGATAAGAAGGACTTGAAAACGACTGCGGGAGAAAGCATCTCGATTCGCAAGCAAGGAATGCTCAACTCAGATGCCGGACCCGATTTTTATCAGGCCAGCATTGTCATTGATGGAATTGAATGGGCTGGCACCGTGGAGGTGCACGTGAATTCTTCTGCGTGGTATGCACATCAACATGACAGTGATAAGGCCTATGATAATGTAATTCTTCACCTGGTGTGGGAAGAAGATAAGCGCGTAATGCGTGAAGATGGCACCAGATTGCCTACGCTTGCACTCAAGGGAAGAGTAGATGAAAATCTTTTAAATGAATACAGAAAGTTAATTCACAGCGCATCGGTTATTCCATGTGAAAAATCTTTTATTAATATAGATAACCATATCAAAGTTTCGATGGTGGAAAGGGCGCTGATGCAGCGACTGGAAAGCAAGGCAAAACAAGTAATTAAAGCACTGGATCACAATAAGGGCGATTGGGAGGAGACAACCTATCAGCTATTTGCAGCTGGCTTCGGATTTAAAGTTAACAAAGAACCATTTGCACAACTGGCGCGTGCGCTTCCCTATAAGATTATTCAAAAGAATGTCAATAATTTACTCCAGGTAGAGGCATTACTTTTTGGTCAGGCCGGAATGTTGCCAACAAAATCAAAAGATGAATACATTACCGGGCTTTTTAAGGAGTTTAATTTTCTGGAGAAAAAGTATTCACTCGCGCAGGCGCAGTTGAATTTGTCGCAATGGAAATTTTTACGGTTGCGACCTGCCAATTTTCCTACGTTGCGAATTGCACAGTTTGCTGGGTTTCTTTCGGCTAACAAAAATCTCTTTTCGCAATGCATTGAAGCACAAGACACCAACGCGTTAGTCAGATTATTTAAAATCAGTCCATCGGAATATTGGCAGCAACATTATCGCTTCGGAAAAAAATCGAAAGAGCCTGTGCATGATTTGGGTGAAGCAAGTATCCATCTTTTGATTATCAATGTAGTGGCACCTTTACTGGTAGCTTATGGAAAAGCGAAGGACGATTGGAGCCTGGTGGATCGTGCGGTTCGGCTTTTGACAGACATTCCTGCTGAAAAAAACAGAATCACAAAACTTTATGACGACCTGGGTTACAAGTGCAAATCAGCCATTGACTCGCAAGGGTTGATAGAATTGTACCAGAATTTTTGTCAGCGCAGGCAATGCCTGAACTGTGCGATTGGTGCATCTTTCCTGAAATCAATGGTTCGTGCATGATTGCCACACTTCATTTTCTGGTAGTTTTTGCAATCGCCTTTTTCTACTTTCGAAAAAGTGGTTTAGATAATCCAATCCTTTATTGGTTGGCTTTTGCAAGTAAGATTTTTATGGCCATGGCATTAGGCTGGATTTATTTACACTTTTATACTGCCAATGATACCTGGTTATTTTTTAAAGATGCTTCTGCGCTCGCACAATTTGCAGAGCGTAATTTTTCGGGCTATTTAAATTTTATAATCACCAATGAAAGTACTTCTGAAGCGTGGAATCAAATGGTGAATAGCCAGGAGCGGTCTGTATTTTTAATCAAAGTGATGAGTGTGTTTGCTTTGATTACCCAACACAATTACTGGGTGAGTGCTGCATACTTTTCTTTGATTGCCTTTATGGCCTCGTGGTATTTGTTTGTTGTGGTGGTTGAAAATTTCAGTGAATCAAAAGTGGCTGCAGCGCTCGCGTTTTTACTATTTCCTTCCATCAACTTATGGAGTGCCGGATTGATTAAAGAAACATTGGCACTGGCAGGTTTATACTTTATTGCTGCACTATTTGTTAAAATAATGCTAAGAAAAAGAATATACTGGTGGGAGATTATTGCTGCCCTGATTTGCTTTTGGGTTGCGTGGAACCTGAAATATTATTGGGCCGCACTTTTTGGTGCAGTTATTTTTACTTCATTATTGGTACTTTTTCTTTCACGTGTCAGCCAACTTATTTCAACCAAAAAAGAAATTTTCTGGTTGCTCATTTTTGTGTTCTTGTGCGGAGTGGTTAGTCTGTTACATCCGAATTTTTATCCTGAAAGATTTTTATCAGTATTGGTAACGAATCACAACGACTTTCTGCGAATTTCCAAA
>JALOMN010000170.1 GCA_025455445.1 Cyclobacteriaceae bacterium | reverse complement strand
TTACCGAATGTGGGTATCGCTTTTCAATACTTTAACCTGGTAGAACTGCAAGAGGCAAAGGGATTAATGAGTCGGATTGATTCAATAGGTAAGGAAACAGAAGAGCCAAAGAGGCCAGAGGAGCAATACTAATGCATATACTTAGCTGTTAAATTCATTTGAAGAACCTCATTTTCATATTCATTTTACTTTTTCCGGCCAGTCTAAAGGCACAACCTGCAGACTCACTGGTAATGCATTCAGTTAGTGATATTATTTCAGATGAGGCACAAATTAAAAACGAGTTTGAGCAGGATACTCTTGCCGTACAGCAAAAGAGTTTTGACTTAGCTGAAATTGAAAAACTTAAATCCGATAGTGACCTTAATTACAAACAACCTCCCTCGGTTGTTGAAACTTTATGGGATCGGTTTAAGCGATGGCTCAGTTGGTTATTAAACTCACTTTTTGTAACCGCAGCCACTACAGATATAGGCAACCTGATTATTTACATCATTGCCGCAATCATAATTATTGCTGCCATCATGGCTCTGCTTAAAGTAAATGCATTTAAAGTTTTCTATTCCGGAGCCGACCAGGCAAAACAGAATTATTCTGTGTTTCATGAAAATATTCATGAAATGGATTTTGATAAGTTAATTAATGAGGCAGTGGAAAGAAAACAATTACGATTGGCTACAAGATTAGTGTTTTTACATGCGCTAAAAATTTTGTCTGATAAGCATTTGATTGATTTTAATCCCGGAAAAACAAATCATGATTATGTAGAGGAACTTTCTTCATCTGAGCTGAAAACGGGATTAAATGAATTGAGTTTTTATTTTGACTATGCCTGGTATGGTAATTTTTCAATATCGGAAGATCAGTTTCTGAAAATTAAGAATGTGTTTTCCGATTGGAGAAATAAAGCAAACGGATGACAAGAGATAAGAAATATATCTTTTACCTGGTTGCATTGATGGTGCTTCTTATGAGCATTTTTTTATTTCGAACATCTCAATATGATTGGAGCGTTACCTATTCGCACGAAGATAAAAATCCATTTGGCACCTATGCTTTTTCTCAGCTATTGCCCTCCTATTTTTCTGATGGCACCGTAATCAATTCAAAAAAAACGATCTATGAACTTAAGGATTCAATAGGGTTCGATAAGAATCTTCTCATTATCGCAACCAGATTCAGCCCTGATAAAGAGGATACCAAGATATTGCTTTCGCTTGTTGAATCAGGAGCCAATGCAATAATTTCAGCCGACCGTTTTGGTGGCGTACTTGCCGACACATTAGGTATTCAAATTGCAGATTCATTTTTTAAGGGCGAAAATGCTTTTCAACCGGGCGACTCTGCCGCGATTCATTTGGTAAATAATTCTTTTGATACGGTGCAACACTACTTATTTCGAAGAGGTAATATTCCCAACTTCTTTAGCAGTATAGATTCTGTTAAGGCCACCGTTATTGCCCGCAACGATTATCATCAACCTGTTACGATACGAGTTGAATTGGGCAAAGGCATATTATTACTTAATAGTACACCTATGATATTTACTAATATCTATTTGCTGAATAATAAAAATCATGAGCTGGTTGGAAATACATTGTCCTTTTTAAAAAATAAAAATTTGTACCGTACTGAGTATTATCATCTTGGACGAATGGAGGTGAGCACACCTCTTCGGTTTATACTTACCACAGAGCCATTGCGATGGGCTTATTATGTTACGCTTATATCATTATTGTTTTTTATGGTTTTTGAAGCTAAGCGCAAACAACGGATAATTCCAGTGATTAAACCACTGGCTAATTCTACGCTTGAGTTTGTGTCAACGATTGGTAACCTTTATTACCAGCGAGGTGACCATAAAAATATTGCAGAGAAGAAAATACAGTTCTTTTTTGAATATATTCACTCACACTATCGCATTCCTGTTATACAACGCGATGATACTTTTATTAACACACTTATAAAGAAGACGGGCATGGAGCCTGCAACATGTAGGCAACTAGTTTTATTGATCAATAAAATTGCTGGAAGTGAAAAAATCAGTAAAGACGAGTTAATAGCACTCAGTGCATTGCTGGATGAATTTCAATTTAGAATGTAACGAATAAAGAATAAAACATGGAAGCGAATGAATTTCAAAGCCGGGTAGATTTAACCGCGCTGAAAGAACAGGTAGGAAAAATAAAGGAAGAAATCGGGAAGGTAATTGTTGGCCAGGAAACAATGATTGATCTGCTCATTACCGCCATATTAGCAGATGGCCATGTGTTAATTGAAGGTGTGCCGGGTGTTGCCAAAACACTTACTGCCAAACTGCTTTCAAAAATCATATCAGCAGATTTTAGCAGAATTCAATTTACTCCCGATTTAATGCCTTCAGATGTGTTGGGTACCACCATCTATAATATGAAAACATCTGAGTTTGAATTCAGACCGGGGCCTGTATTTTCTAACATCATTCTTATTGATGAGATAAACAGGGCACCTGCAAAAACACAGGCGGCATTGTTTGAAGTAATGGAAGAAAGACAAGTGACGGTAGATGGCGAGACACATAAAATGAAAAATCCTTACCTGGTGTTGGCAACTCAAAACCCCATTGAACATGAAGGCACTTATCGCTTGCCTGAAGCACAATTAGATCGATTTATTTTTAAAGTGTTGGCAAATTATCCTTCACTCGATGAAGAAGTGGCTATTTTACAAAGGCATCATCATCGTAAAGGCATTCAAGCGGTGGCGGAAGTATCACCCATTTTATCAGCACAGCAGATAATACATTTCAGACAACATGCACAACAAGTACATGTTGAAGATAACCTGGTGAAATACATTGCCCAGATTATTCAGGAAACCCGAAATAATGCGATGCTATTTCTTGGGGCTTCTCCGCGAGCTTCCATTGCAATATTGGTAAGCGCAAAAGCATATGCCATGATACAAGGAAGAGATTTTGTAAATCCGGAAGACATTAAGTTTGTGGCGCTTCCTGTGTTAAGACACCGCATCATTTTAAGTCCTGAAAAAGAAATGGAAGGTGTTTCACCCGATGATGTGGTGAAGCAGATCATTGATAAAATTGAAGTGCCTCGTTAATGAAAGTACTGCGCGATTTATATTTAGGTGGTCGACTTTTTTTTATTTCTGCATTAATTGTGCTGGCCTTTATCATCACCTTTATCTTTGGCGGTGGATACGTTATACCTAAATTATTATTATTTGTTTTTGTATTAGCTCAGATTACCGATGTCATTTTATTATTCCGCGTAACTCGCGGATTATACGGAGAACGCATCTGTGCGGATAAACTTTCAAATGGAGATGAAAATGAAATCAAAATTATTCTTGAAAGTGTCTATACATTTAAAATAGCATTGCGTGTTTATGATGAGATACCTCACCAATTTCAACGAAGAGATCTGGAGTTTAAATTGGTGCTTGAACCAGGTGAACGAAAGACAATACACTACAGTTTAAGGCCTGTAAAGCGAGGTGAATATTCTTTTGGTGCAGTCAATGTGTTGGTCAGCTCTCCTTTAAATCTCTTTTCCAGGCGGTTTCGTTTTTCTGCTGATAAAAATGTGCCTGTCTATCCCTCATACATACAAATGCGTAAGTATGAATTAATGGCCATCAGTCACAGACTTACTGATACGGGCATTAAAAAAATCAGGCGCATTGGTCAGAACCAGGAATTTGAACTGATCAGAGAATATGTAATTGGTGATGATTTCCGCACGGTAAACTGGAAAGCTACAGCCCGTAAAACTCACCTGATGGTAAATCAATATCAGGACGAGCGCTCACAGCAGGTATATTCTCTTATAGATAAAGGTCGTACCATGCAAATGCCTTTTCAGGGAATGAGCTTGCTGGATTATGCCATTAATGCTTCATTGGTGATTTCAAATATTGCCATTAAGAAATTTGATAAGGCTGGCCTGATTACTTTTCAGGATAAGATTGGTGCCATGTTACCTGCCGCCCGGTTGAATAATCAGATGGCAACTATACAACAAGTATTGTATAATCAGAAGACAGCATTTCTAGAGTCAGATTATTCTGTTCTTTACAACACCATCCGCAGAAAGGTTTCACATCGCAGCCTTCTTTTACTTTTTACAAACTTTGAAAGCATTTATAGTCTTCAACGACAATTGCCTTATCTGTTAAACCTCGCGCGCACACATTTGTTAATTGTAATCTTTTTTGAGAATACAGAATTAAAAGAAATGATAGAGCAACCGGCCATAGACCTGAAGCAGATTTATCATAAAGCAATTGCAGAGCGATTTAGTTATGAAAAGAAACTTATTGTTAAGGAGCTACAAAAGCATGGTATCCAATCTATTCTTACGGCACCTGAAAAACTAACAATTAACACGGTGAATAAGTACCTGGAATTAAAAGCCAGAAACCTCATTTAATAACATTTTAACGTCCTTTTGGTTTTTCCTGTAGGCCTCCTTCGGATGCGAAGCCATTTCTTTTTAAATTTAACTTTTAAATCTACTGGATATGCAAAAGATATTGGTGTTGTTGGTTCTCGTGTGTGCACTTATTGTGAGTACCCATGCTCAGTTGAAGGAACAGATTTCTCCAATGAGTTCGATGACACCGAAGCAAGACATAATATGTTACGGTAAACCGGAAGATCAGTTTACAATCATAGAACCCCCGCTTGCCTACCAGCAATGGAAAACAAATAAAAGTGCAAGAACAGGCAGCAGCACATTTGAAGTGGAGTATGTCAATTTTCCGGAAGATGCAAAAGCTGCCTTTCAAAAAGCGGTGGATATCTGGGCCACATTAATTGAATCGGAAGTAACGATTAAGATAAGAGCACAGTGGGGAGTGATAACAAACGCCAATGGTTCGTCCGATGGTATTTTAGGTGGCGCCAGTCCGGCAACCTATATCCGCGATTTTGCAGGCGCGCAGCAAAGACGCACCTGGTATCCGGTGGCATTAGCCGAAAAAATGGC
>JALOMN010000462.1 GCA_025455445.1 Cyclobacteriaceae bacterium | reverse complement strand
GGAATATTCACTTTCATATCTGCCTGTTCAATGGCAGTTGAAGATGTTCCCCGCAACTCATTACCCATTACGATAGCTATTTTATCTGAAATTGGTACTTCATGAATTGACAAGCCATCAGGTGATGGATCAGTTACAGCGATTTTATATCCGGCTTTACGGAGTTGCTGAAAACATCCGGCAGTATTATCCATTGCTTTTGCCTTATGCCGTATCAAATCCACCCATTTATAAGAACCTTTCAGCACCCTTCTATTCACCATGTACTTGCTGGAATTTTCAATGATGTGCACATCCTGAAGCCCCATACATTCGCACGTGCGCACCACAGCACTGGCATTTTGCGATTGATAAATGTCTTCCAATACAATGGTGATGTATCGGGTGCGCTGCTCCAGCACTTTTTCTATGAAGTTCTTTTTATGTTCAGAGATATAGCGCGAAAAATATTCGGTAAGTAATGCGTCCTTTTCAGATTGCGTCATAAACAATGGAGAGCCACGGCTGTTAGTAAAACGAAAGTACATAAAGATGAACGACACGAAAAATTTTCTGATTATCGGAGGAGGATCCGGTATTGGTGCTGAAGTTGCTAAGCTTTTAAACAGTGCAGGACATCGTCTCACCACTGCATCACGCAGCGCTATCTCAAATTCATTCGACCATATACAGTTTGATGCACTAAAAGATGAATTGCCAGTAAGCCGGTTGCCCGAAAAATTAGCACTAAAAGATGAATTGCCAGTAAGCCGGTTGCCCGAAAAATTAGATGGTCTTGTATATTGTCCGGGAGCCATCAACCTGAAGCCGATAGCCCGGATTACTGATGAAGAGTTTAAACAAGAATATGATTTGAACGTACTAGGTTTCGTGCGTGTGTTGCGCACCGTCTTACCTTTATTAAAAAAATCATCATCTGCTTCAATTGTGCTTTACAGCACGGTAGCAGTGCAACAAGGTATGCCCTTTCATGCATCGGTAGCAGCAGCCAAAGGCGCGGTTGAAGGATTGACCCGATCGCTCGCAGCAGAACTTGCCCCGCGCATACGTGTGAATTGCATCGCCCCTTCACTGGTGAATACACCCCTGGCAGCAAAACTTCTTAGTTCAGAAGATAAAAAGAAAGCTTCGGATGAAAGACACCCCTTGAAAAGAATTGGAGAGGCGATAGACATTGCACAATTAAGTGCTTTCTTATTATCAGATGCTTCGAGCTGGATTAGCGGACAAATAATTCATGCAGATGGTGGCCTTTCCACCCTGAGGGTATAAAAGCTGAAAAAGATTATTCTAAAATTTTAAAAAAATCAATTCAGGAATAAATAGTACCTTTGGGGTTGTCTTTAGTGAAATGAGCAAATTAGTCATTATTTCAGCCCTTTTGGCGGTATCTTTTAACCTGTTTGGCCAGCAAGCCATTCAACCGCTATCACCCCTGTATACCGAAGAACATAGTGCCTTAGCAGAAGAATTGATGTTAAGTTTTGCCCCTAAAAAGCAAGATTTCATAATCACTTACGATGCCGATGAAGCCTGGAAAAACTGGACAGTAATAGAAAACTCTTTCGCACACACTCCAAGCAAGATGAATATCGGTCAATGGGCAAAGCGTATACCCGTTCAAGTGGCGGTCGTTCAAAACATCAATACGGCCTGGCCATCGATGTAGTGCCTATGGTGAAAGGCGAACCACAATGGGACAATAAAAATCTTTGGAAAAAAGTTGGTATTATCGGTGAGCAATTGGGATTGCAATGGGGCGGACGTTGGAAAAGTTTATACGACCCGGGTCATTTTGAGTGGACCGGTGGCATTAGTGGCAATCAATTAGCCAATGGCTCATTCCCTCCCATTCCAAAACCAGAGAAATATCCATGCCTGAACGAAGATTTAGAAAAATTAACACAAGCATGGAAAGCATGGGAAATAGAACAATCTACCCTATCGCGCACACGCACCGAAGGTAGTGTAGCAGGGATGAACTAAAAGAAAATCAATCTTCATTTTTAGTGGTCATTCTTCTAGCTATTTAAGTTTAGTTTTCGAACACTTCTTGCCTCTTTTTACCTCTCTATAACTAAAATATTCCTTAGCTGTTTATATAGGTTGTTGTTCTACGCTATTGCCGTTATATTCATGCATTCTTATTCATACACATTTGAATAATTAAGTCGGTTAAAGATAAATGTCAGTTGTATCTCTTAAAATCAAAAATAAATTCACGATGAAAAAAACAGTACTCATTTTTCTAATCCTATTGATTGGTGCCCGGGTGCAGGCGCAAACCAAACAAGTTGAAAAAGTCACTCAAAAAGGAAGTGAAATTATAATTCCCTACGAAAAGTATGTGCTGCCTAACGGCCTCACCCTGATAATTCACGAAGACCACAGTGACCCGGTAGTACATGTAGATGTGACCTATCACGTAGGGTCAGCCCGTGAAGAAATCGGAAAATCTGGTTTTGCACATTTCTTCGAACACATGATGTTTCAGGGAAGTGACAACGTAGGCGATGAACAGCATTTTAAAATTGTAACGGAAGCCGGTGGCACACTTAATGGCACAACCAATACCGATCGCACTAATTATTTTGAAACTGTACCCAACAATCAACTAGAAAAAATGCTTTGGCTGGAAGCCGACCGGATGGGATTTCTGCTGGATGCTGTTACACAAAGAAAATTTGAAGTACAGCGCGAGACTGTGAAAAACGAACGTGGTCAGAATTATGATAACAGACCCTATGGACTGGTGAACGAAACCATCAATAAAAATTTGTATCCCTACGGTCACCCTTATTCATGGTTGACGATTGGTTACGTTGAAGATTTAAACCGGGTAAATGTTAACGACCTCAAAAACTTTTTCCTTCGCTGGTATGGCCCTAACAATGCAACCCTTACAGTGGGTGGCGATGTGAAACCTTCAGATGTTGTTAAACTGGTTGAAAAATATTTTGGTTCTATCCCAAAAGGTCCGGATGTACAGAACATGAAATTACCTGCTCCGGTTTTGACAGCAGATCGCTATGTAACATTGGTGGATAATTATGCAAGGATTCCACAACTGATCATCACCTACCCTACTGTGCCCGTCTTTCACGAAGATGAGCCGGCA
>JALOMN010000169.1 GCA_025455445.1 Cyclobacteriaceae bacterium | reverse complement strand
GCGATGGCGATACTGTTGCACCATTTCTTGTGTAGGAGTGATATCTCCCGTAATGGCAGCATAGGCGGCACGCTGGGCAATGGAACAATTGGCCGATGTAATCTGACCCTGTACCTTATTGCAACCATCGGCAATCCATTTAGGTGCGGCAATATAACCTACACGCCAGCCTGTCATCGCAAATCCTTTCGCAAAACCATTTACTGTAATGGTTCGCTCAAACATACCGGGTAAGGATGCCATACTGGTTTGGTCTCCTGTAAAGTTGATATGTTCATATATCTCATCCGATATCACCAGCAAGTTTGGATGCTTTAGTACCACTGCTGCAATTGCTTCGAGCTCCTCTTTTGTAAACACCGATCCGGTAGGGTTACAGGGAGAAGAAAAAATAATCGCTTTTGTTTTAGAGGTGATAGCCGCTTCTACCTGGGCTGCGGTGGCCTTAAAATCGTTATCAATTGTGCCACTTACTATCACAGGAGTTGCTTCGGCCAGACGAACCAGCGCATCGTAGCTTACCCAATAAGGAGAAAAGACAATTACCTCATCGCCTTTATTTAATAGGGCGATCATCACATTGGCAATGGATTGTTTCGCACCATTGGAAACCACAATGTTCTCAGCTTTGTAAGGCACATTATTTTCTTTCTGATATTTTGCGGCAAGTGCTTCACGTAAATCCTGATAACCAGCAACCGGAGGATATGAAAAATATTTTCCAGTATCGATTGCTTGTTTAGCTGCTTCACAAATGTGAGCCGGTGTTTTAAAATCCGGTTCGCCCAAGCTTAGGTTTATTACATCTATGCCACGGTTTTTAAATTCACGGGCTTTAGCGGCCATCGCCAGGGTGGCTGATTCCTGTATGCCTTCAATTCGATCAGAAAGTCTATTCATAATTATTTTGATGAGTGCGCAAAGAACGAAATTAATCGGGCTATAGGCAAGCCGAAAAACAAGGTTCTAATTAAATGTTGTGCGGCCCAGAATCGATCTACCTAACGTTATTTCGTCAGTATATTCCAGGTTGCCACCCATCGGCACCCCTCGTGCAATTGATGTGACTTTAACTGGAAAGTCTTTAAGTCTTTTGTTTAGATAAAAAGCGGTAGTATCACCTTCCATGGTGGGACTGAGCGCAAGGATAATCTCTTTAATTACACCTTTTGAATTAGCTACCCTCGAAATCAACGAATCAATTTTTAAGTCAGAGGGACCTACTCCATTCATTGGTGAAATTACTCCCCCGAGCACATGGTACACCCCGGTGAATTGAGAGGTGTTTTCTATTGCCATCACATCCTGCGTTTCTTCCACTACACAAACGATGCTGGTATCCCTGCGATGGCTCTGACAAATCGAACACACTTCTTCATCGCTGATATTATGACACACACTGCAGAAACGAATTTTCTCACGCATCGAGTTTAGCGCCTGCGTTAGTGTAAATGTTTTATTTTCATTTTCCTTTACCAGGTGCAACACCAACCTCAGAGCCGTTTTTTTACCAATGCCCGGCAACTTAGAAACTTCATTCACCGCATCTTCAATCAATTTTGACGGATACTCCACGGGTTTGTGTTAATATGAACTAAAATGATTAAAGAATTTTGGCATCGATACCCGCATCACAAATTGCTTCTCGAAGAGGATTCAGTTCTTCGTAGGCGCCTGATTTTACTGCGCATTTACCTTTGTAATGAATCAGCCACGTGCACTGCTCGGCTTGCTCGGGTGTATGTTTGCATACGCGAATCAATGTATTAATCACGTGTTCAAACGTATTGAAATCGTCATTGAATACAACCAGGTCCTTCACATCGGCCACATCAATTACTTCCAATACTTCTGTTACTACCTGTTCCTGATGCGAATTGCGCATGAATGTATTATCAAGTTTTTATCTTTTGCAAAGTTAAAAAAATTGATCCGGATTACATGTGCTTATTTATCCAGTTGATTTTTGCTTTCTTTATGATCAGACAAATACCCCGCTATGTCACCTTTTCTGATAATCAGCATTATTACCATCTATTTCTGCGCACTCATTCTCATCTCGTTTATTACTTCAAAAGGAGCTGACACAAATACCTTTTTTACTGCCAACCGGCAATCGCCCTGGTACCTGGTGGCCTTTGGTATGATTGGCGCTTCACTCTCGGGTGTAACTTTTATCTCCGTTCCCGGGAATGTAGGGAAAATAGGATTCTCCTATTTTCAGATTGTATTGGGCTACCTGGCGGGCTATTGGGTGATTATGGGTGTGTTGATGCCTTTGTATTATCGACTGAATGTAATTTCTATTTATACATATCTTGAACAACGCTTTGATCAATGGTCGTATAAAACCGGAGCGCTCTTCTTTTTGATATCGCGCACCATCGGCTCTTCGCTTCGTTTGTTTCTGGCGGCTACCGTATTGCAATTATTTTTATTCGATGCGTGGGGTGTTCCGTTTTTTGTAACCGTGGCCACCACCATTGTGCTCATCTGGGTCTACACATTCAAAGGTGGAATTAAAACCATTGTGTGGACCGATACCTTTCAAACTTTTTTTCTCATTGCTGCAGTTGCCATTACCGTATGGAAAATTTCTGGTGATCTGGGTATGGGTTTTAATGAGGTGTTTGCTGCCATCGAAAGTAAAGGCTACTTGAAAATTTTTCACTTCGAGGATGTAAACTCAACTTTGTTTTTTCCTAAACAATTTTTTGGGGGTGCATTCATTGCCATTACCATGACGGGCATGGATCAGGAAATCATGCAGAAAAACCTTACCTGCAAAACCCTGCGCGATGCACAAAAAAATATGTTCTGGTTTAGTCTTACACTGGTATTTGTAAATCTGTTATTTCTCACATTAGGGGCCTTGCTCTACATCTATAGCGAACAAAAAGGTATGGCAATACCTGCATTCTCTGATGAGTTATTTCCAAGGCTGGCCTTTAACGAACTGGGTCCGCTGGTGGGTATCATGTTTTTGTTGGGTATTACTGCATCTTCTTATGCCAGTGCCGATTCGGCATTAGCAGGCCTGACCACTTCTTTTTGTATCGATTTTTTACACTTCAAAGAAAAAACTGAAGCTGTAAAACAACGTCAGAAGTTTATCGTACACGTGAGCTTTTCATTGCTGTTTCTTATCATTATCATCATCTTCAAAGAAATAAATGAGCGCTCAGTAATTGATGCGGTGCTCAATGTGGCCGGTTATACTTACGGACCTTTATTGGGATTATTCAGTTTTGGTCTATTTACAAATTTGCATGTGAAAGGACCAAAAGTGTTAGCGGTGTGCATTATCTCACCATTACTTAGCTATCTGGCAAGCAGCCTGGCGCCACTTTGGTTGGATGGCTATAAAATCGGATTAGAGATTTTAATCATCAACGGGCTAATTACGTTTGCCGGATTGTGGCTGGTGTCTAAGAAAAAATAAAATCAGGATATCACTACTCCAACTCTCTTGCAGGATCCCAAAAAATGGTTTTAAAATTCTGAACCTGATTGTCCTTTATTACCACACCTTCTTTTTCTAATCGTTGTTGCATGGTGGTGGGTGTTTCGAAATGATGACGTCCTGTAAGTAATCCGTTTCTATTCACTACCCTATGTGCCGGCACTTTTCGGTTGGAGTGTGCTGCATTCATTGCCCATCCAACCATTCTGGCGCTGAGTTTAGTACCCAGGTAATTGGCAATTGCCCCATAGCTGGTAACTCTTCCTTTAGGGATGAGCATGACCACTTCATATACATCATCAAAAAAGGAATATTTCCTGTCAGATTTCATTTTAATTCGATAAAAACACTTCTAAAATACAGGAATGGACGCAATGAAAATTATAAAGGCTTAAATTTGCGGTCTTAAACCCAATTAAAATTTCGGCTTAATGAGGAATTGGTTCTTTCTTTTGCTAATCGGTCTGAGTTGCACTAGTTCATTTGGTCAATCCATTACTATTCCCGACTCCGTAAGAATGAACACGATACGCGAAGGAACGCTGTTCAAATTTCGATTCGAGAATTTCGAACAAACTGCACCGAAATACACCATAGAAGGCTCGGAAGGATTAAATATGCAACTGGATTCATTAGGAAATTTTCAATGGACTCCTTCTTATGATTTGGTTGATCGACTTGAAAAGCAAAAGGAAGTAAATGTGATTGTTCAAGCAGAATGGCCTGATGGACGAAGAACAAGAAGAACTTTAAATTTTATTATACTTCATCAAAATCGTCCACCCCTTGTGGAAGATTTACCGATATTTTATGTGAAGCAATCCAGCGCAAACAGATTTCAAATTCCGACAGAATATGTAAGCGACCCTGATGGAGATCCAATCGTATTTAAATCCATTCAATCTCAATTGCCCGAAGGGTTAACACTATCTTCCTTAGGGCTAATCACCTGGACACCCTCTCGCAATCAATTTAATGCGTTGCGAAACAACCCTTTGATTTTAGAATTTGTTGTTCAAGACCAACCCGATAAATCAGAAACGAGAGGTAAGATCAAAATCGCGCAAACACAACTTGATCTGCCTCCCGAAATTTTGCTGGTGCCGGGCGATTCAAGTTTCACCATCAAAGAAGATGAGTTTCTCAATCTGAAAATTTATGTGTCTGATCCCAATGGTGATGACAATATCAGCAGCGTGGGATTTGTATCGACTGATACCCGCATACCCAATACTAGTTTTGTTCAGGGCACCTCTGCACAATCTGAGTTTACATGGTCGCCCGGGTATTACTTTGTGGAAGAATCAGAAAAAATTAAAAACATCGAAATCTTATTTTTCGCACTTGATAAATCAAATAACAGGGTGCAAAAAAGTGTTAAAGTAAAAGTGCTGGACACAGAGAACCTGGAAGAAAAAGACAAATTTTTATACATCAAATATAAAAACGCCTTGAGCCAGGCAAAGACATTGTTGGACCTGCTTGATGTAAACCATGAACAACTAAACAAAGCTTATAAGCAAGCCAAAAAAGGCAAGAAAAATCGCTCGATTCTGAATGCTTCCTTAGGAGCCACTACCGGATTGGC
>JALOMN010000168.1 GCA_025455445.1 Cyclobacteriaceae bacterium | reverse complement strand
TTGCTGCAATGTATTCCTTCACTGATTTATAGTTGGCAAACTCACCACCCATCAGCACTATCTGACTGGTTTTACTGGAAATAAACTGGTTTGAAAAATACTTTTTCATCACTCTATCCACAATCCGCTCTGCCATTTTGCGATAGCCTGTTAGTTTTCCACCAGCAATCGAAATCAGTCCGGAATCTGATTCAAAAATTTCATCTTTACGGGAAAGATCCGATTCTGATTTTCCCTCTTCATGAATCAATGGTCGCAATCCTGCCCAACTGGATTCAATATCATCCAGCGTAAGCCTCGCTTCCGGAAAGGTTAGGTTCACTGCATTGATCAGATAGGCTGCATCCTTCTTATCGGTAAAGACATCATCAATACTTTCCTTATAAGTTGTGTCGGTGGTTCCAACATACGTAGTGCGGCCGCGGGGTATCGCGAAAATCATGCGGCCATCGCCCACATCAAAATAGATGGCTTGCTTCACAGGCAGCCTATCATGCGGCACAACCAGGTGCACACCCTTCGTAAGATGCAGGCGTTTACCTTCCTTCGATTGATTAATATCCCTTAGTTGATCCACCCAAGGACCGGCTGCATTCACGACTACCGTTGCTTGTATCTCTATGGTTGTGTGAGTAATTAATTCATTGGCTTTCACACCATTCACTTTATCATCTTGATACAGAAAGTCCACAGCCTGACAATAGTTCACTACACAGGCACCATACCTTGCAGCCGTTTTTATATTCTCAATGGTAAGCCGGGCATCATCGGTGCGATATTCCGCGTAGATGGCTCCACCTTTTACATCTTGTGCATCCAACAAAGGTTCTTGTTTTAGTGTTTGATTACGGGTGAGCATTCTTCGTTGATCTTCTGCTTTTACACCGGCCAGCAGATCATACAACTTTAAACCAAACGATGTAAGCGCACTGCCAAATCCTCTTCGCTCATACAAAGGCAATAACATTTTTTCAGGCACGACCAGGTGCGGAGCGATTTTATGCACTACCGCTCGCTCACTTCCTACTTCTTTCACCAACCCGAATTCAAGTTGCTTCAGGTAACGCAACCCTCCGTGTATCAACTTGGTTGACCTGCTGCTGGTGCCATACGCAAAATCATTTTTTTCAATGAGGGCCGTTTTCAATCCTCGCGATGCGGCATCCAATGCAATGCCTGCACCGGTAATACCACCGCCAATGATCAGTAAATCGAAAGATTCACTTTTGATTTTTTGTATGTTCGCTTCGCGATTCAAAATGCTGAATTTAATTTTCTATCCAACCCATGGTGCGTGCTACCGCCTTCTTCCAACCTTTATATAATTGTGTGCGGGTGTTCTCATCCATAGCAGGTATAAACTGGCGTTGTATTCTTCTGTTATTCATGATGTCATTCTTCTTCCACATCCCAATCTGTATGCCCGCCAGGTAAGCGGCACCTAAAGCTGTGGATTCAATTACTTCAGGTCGCTCTACTTCAGTACCTAATATGTCAGCCTGAAATTGCATCAATATGTTGTTGGCACATGCACCGCCATCTACTTTTAAACTCGCCAGTTTGATTCCTGCATCTTCCTGCATGGCATTGAGTATATCTTTCGTTTGATAGGCCAGTGATTCCAATGTTGCCTTGATGATATGATCTTTACCGGTATCGCGTGTCAATCCAAATATCGCGCCTCGGGCATACATGTCCCAGTAAGGTGCGCCTAATCCCGCAAAGGCAGGGACCACATATACTTCATTCGACCCAAGTGCTTTGGTTGCGAAATATTCTGAATCTTTTGATTGATCGATCATATGCATGCTATCGCGCAGCCACTGCACAGCGGCACCGGCAATAAACACGCTTCCTTCCAATGCATACTCCACTTTTCCATCGAGCCCCCAGGCAATAGTTGTGAGCAATCCATTCTTGGATTGCTGAATGGTGCTGCCCGTATTCATAAGCATAAAACAACCTGTGCCATAGGTATTTTTTGCCATACCGGGCTCAAAGCATGCCTGACCAAACAGCGCAGCCTGCTGATCTCCCGCAACTCCGGCTATGGGTATGGCTACGCCATTATGATTCCATTCACCAAAGTGTGACGCGGAGGGTTTTACCTCGGGCAATAATGATATCGGTATATTCAGTTCTTTTAGCAAGCTTTCATCCCATTTTAGCTCCCGGATATTATACACCATGGTGCGTGATGCATTGCTATAATCAGTAACATGCGATTTACCATAGGTCAGTTTCCAAATCAGCCAGCTATCAATTGTGCCAAAAGCCAATTCACCTTTTTCTGCTCGCGCGCGTGCACCTTCCACATTGTCTAAAATCCATTTAATCTTTGTGCCAGAGAAATAAGAATCGATCACCAGGCCGGTATTTTTTCTGATATAATCAGCTAACCCTTTTGCTTTCAGTTCTTCGCACGTATCTGCAGTGCGCTTATCCTGCCACACTATTGCATTGTATACAGGTTCACCGGTTTTGCGATCCCATATAACGGTGGTCTCTCGCTGATTTGTGATGCCTATTGCCGCTACCTCATGCTCGCTAATCTGATTTTCAGAAATTACTTTTTGCAAGACACTATACTGCGAACTCCATATTTCTTCCGGGTCATGTTCTACCCAGCCTGACTTTGGAAAAATCTGACGAAACTCCTGTTGTGCGATACCCTGAATTTCTCCCTGTTGATTAAATAGCACCGCGCGTGAACTGGTTGTGCCCTGATCAAGTGCGATTATATAGTTGGGTTTTGCCATCGGTAATTACAATTTTAGTAACAAGAATTTAAAACATCACACCATATAAAATCGCGCCAACGATGCCACCGATGATGGGACCGACCACCGGAATCCATGCATAACTCCAATCAGAAGAACCTTTGCCTGCGATGGGTAAAAGCGCATGCGCGATGCGCGGCCCCAGATCGCGGGCAGGATTTATGGCAAAGCCCGTGGTGCCACCCAAACTTAAACCAATCGCGATAATCAATAAGCCTACCACGAGTGGCTTTAAGCCTTGCGTAAATTCATTCACACCTAAAAATAAAATTGCAAAAACCAGAATTGCTGTAGCCAATGCTTCATTAAAAAAATTAGACCACGTATGTCGAATGGCAGGGCCTGTAGAAAAGACAGCTAATTTTACAGAGGCATCCGGAGTGTTTTTCCAATGTGGACCGTAATAGAGAAAAATTAATACCGCGCCTGTAAATGCTCCTGCAAATTGTGCGAGACAATATCCGGGCACCAGGTTCCATTCAAAATTTCCACTTACAGCAAATGCCAGTGTGATAGCCGGATTAAGATGGGCCCCACTGATATTTCCGGTTGCGTATATCGCGAGTGTAACACCCAGGCCCCACGCCACGCACACGGTGAGCCATCCGGCATTTTCTGATTTTGTTCCTTTAAGCACAGTGCCGGCTACTACGCCTCCACCAAAGAGGATTATCAACAATGTGCCTAGAAATTCTGCGAGATAGATATTCATATAGTTTAGGTTAATGAGCGCTTACATGGAGGGCAGGTTCTGCGTCTGATTTTTCTGATTTAATAAATAAAGTAGCGGATGCCGCTATTAACAATAACACGCCTGCAAACATGACGGCATTGCCGGGATTATTACCCAACAGGTTTTTCAATACATAGCCAAAGGATAAACTTTGCAAGATCATGGGCACCACAATCATCATATTAATAATGCCCATGTATACACCATAGCGTTCTTTAGGTATTTTACTTACCACCAATAAATAGGGAATTCCCATCATGCTTGCCCAGCCAATTCCAAAACCGGTAATCGCTGGAAACAACAAATACTTATTTTCAATGGTCGGAAATAAAATAAAACCGATGCCTGCTACTACCAGGCAACTAAAATGCACGATCTTTGGCGATGACTTACGCACAAACCAAACCAACGCAAACGCAGTAAGAAATGTAACAATGTTATACCAGCCGTTTACCAGCCCAGCCCAACTCACAGCCTGTTCATATAATTCCTTATTCTCTGAAGGACTGGTTTTCCATACGGATAAAGCGATACTTTTTGATGAATTCTGCCAGTAACAAAACAAGGCATACCATTGAAACAAATACACCAATGCCAGTTGCCACATTACTTTAGGCATTTCAAGAATCGCTTCTATGATTTCGATATTCTGCGCGAACAAAATACGCAAAGTATAATTTTGCTTTGCCGCATGAATGGTTTTACGCAGCAGTGTGGGATAAAAAATGGAAGGTAAAGCAAGTATCAACAGCAAGAGATAAGCTATTACCGAGGTAACGATGGAAATAAAAAACTGAATGATCAGATTGGGTTGACCTTCATTGCTTTTTTTAATGTTGGCTATCTCTTCTTCAGTAGGCGGAATTTCAGGTGTGGTGTGCATACTCCACAAAATCGTTCCAATGGAACACACCGCTCCCAAAAAGAAAGAAGCAAAGACCCAATTAGGTATGGCACCTGTTTTACCAATAATTATCAATGGAAATAAAAACAATGAAAAGTTTGCCAGTGTTTGACCTAAACCTGTAAAAAAACTTTGAGTCTGGAAACCGGTTGGTCGTTGTTCATCATTTAATTTATCAGCAATAAATGCGCGATAGGGTTCCATTGCAGTGTTGTTTCCGGCATCAAGAATCCAGAGTAAACCGGCAGCCATCCAAAGTGCACTGCTAAACGGATATATAAAAAGACAAACGCTGCATAACAATGCCCCTATCAAAAAATAAGGTTTACGTCTGCCATATTTTGGGCTCCAGGTTTTATCACTGAGCGCACCAATAATGGGTTGAATGATCAGACCCGTTACCGGTCCTGCCAGATTCAGCAAAGGTATTTCATCAGGTGCGGCACCCAGAAAATCATAAATTGGATTTACGGCACTTTGTTGCAAACCAAAACTATACTGAATGCCAAAGAAGCCGACATTCATGTTGATGATTTGCCAGAAGGTAAGATTCGGTTTTTGGTTCATATGCTGTATCCTGTGAATATAGGAATTACAGACAAAATGCCCCGAATGAAGAACTACTTTTTAAAAATTTCTGAAGATT
>JALOMN010000167.1 GCA_025455445.1 Cyclobacteriaceae bacterium | reverse complement strand
AATTGTGAATAATTCAGTGATCAAAGTTCTTTCCAGATGAGGAGCAGATAGTTGATCGGTTGTTATTGAACCCACAAGAATATCAAATGGAATGAGGATTAACAGGAATAAAGAGAATAAATAAGTAATTCGTACAGCCCAACGCCGTCGCCAACGGCTGGGACGACCCGTCGTAGCGACAAGTGCATCAGAAAAATGTAAATAAGTCGGAGGTAACAAAACAATTCCCAGCCATTGTAATTTAAGCCAGAATTCCGTATTCGTTTCATCAAAAGCGATTCCGCCTAAAGCTTCAGCCGTGAACACAATCACCACACAAACGAGAATCATAGCAAAAGACCGGGCGACCCGATCTTTCAGATTGAATGTTAAAGCATACAATAACAATGAAAATGCTGTTATCGCTATCCCCGCAGTGAGGATATCATTTATTGTCCGAACAAGATTAATGAAACCATCGATCCAATTGACCATTGTGAATTACCAATAATATTATTTTAGATATTTGGAAAAAAATAGAGCAATATCCTTATTAGGATAATATGAATCATTATATCCCGAAAACTCAAATCCCAATTTAAATGCCAATTTGATCGCTGGATAGCTTTTGGGTGGTATTTCAAGAGTCAATCTGCGATTTCCCCGTTGAATAGCCCAATTTTGAGCTGCTAAAACCATGGCTGTACCAACTCCCTGTCTCCTGATAGGATTATCCACGACCAGATCTCTAATGACAGCTGATTGAATTTCTAAAATCTCATCTTCCGCCATGAACTAGGAACCTAGATTCAATAACTCTTCTTCAAAGTCCATGATCACTTTCATGTTGAAGTTAGGTTCTGATTTCAACTCGTTCAGTGCATCGAGTGAAGCAAGGAAAGCCATGGCCGGTCCTTTTGCATCGGAAGTAGCGCGTGCAAAGATGCGCCAGTCCGGATTCAGGTCTTCATACAATCGTTCATAAGCGATAGGCTGCCATTTGCCTTGTGCATCTTTTTCCTTCAATGTTGGTTTCCACGGACTTTCCTGATTCCATTGTGATGGATTTACCGGCTGGCCATCAATCTGTAAATAGATGAGTACGGTCTTTTTTGCGTTCTTCACCGGGCGTTCTGCCAGTAATAGTGGCACAGTGGGTGTATTTAATCTTTTGGTAGTGAAGCCACGTTTGGCGAAAGCAGCTTCGCACCATTGCACATTTTTTTCTATGTCGGCAGGAAAGTGTGCATCATTTTTAAGACTTAACAATTCATAAAACTCGTTGAATGATTTCACTGCATGGCGATTGGCGATTTCATCTAGATTGGAAGTTTTGGATCGCTGTGCCTGCGCAGAAATAGTAAGTATTAATGCAAGAGTCAGAAACTTTATTTTGTTCATGATAATTACTTTTTGGATAAGTACTTCTTCGGCAATTCAAAACCCATGCTCTCGGCACACCAGAAGATGTTTACAATGTAATAGCGATTATTGTCATAAAACAGTTGTATGCTGTTGATGCCGCGATTCGTGACAGGCCCCTCTTTCTTGTCTCTTGTTTCATAGGTGCTGAACACATGCGTTACCGTTCCAAAGGTTTCAATCTTGCGGCTTAACTCGCGCTCAAAAAAACCGGTAGGTATGCGTGACTGAAAAAGTGCTACATACTCTTCGGGCGAAAGTGTTTTGATAACCAAATTGCCGCTTTCATCTTTTCGGGTAGGTATCAACCTGCCTTCGGGTTTAAATAAATTCCGGAAGCGATCCCAGTCGCGGGGTTGGTTGGGTTCTCCTGAGATTACTTCATACAAAGCAGATAATGTAGACTCCACTGTTTTTGTATCGGCTTCATAATTTTTTGTTTGTGCCAAAGCAGGGATAGCAATGAGTAGCAGGAGAAATACGCCAATCGGTTTCATAACTAAAGTGATTTGATGGTAAGGTATAAAAAGGATTCTGCCTGATAAAGGACTATTTCGTGTGCGGTGTGCCACGGACTAATCTCAGTAATCGCTATTTTTGCCGCTATGAGTCGGCCAAAATATTCAGTTGTTGTTCCGGTGTATAATCGCCCGCAGGAGGTGGCCGAACTTCTGGAAAGTCTCACCCAACAAACGTATAAAAATTTTGAGGTGGTATTAGTGGAAGATGGTTCTGCAATTAAGAGTGACCAGGTATTTGAGCAATTTGCCGGCAAACTTACTATTCAATACTTCTTTAAACCCAATACAGGTCCGGGGCCAAGTCGTAATGCAGGCTTTGAACATGCGCGTGGCGACTACTTTGTGGTGTTTGATAGCGACTGCATAATCCCGCCTCACTACTTCGAGGCGGTAGAAAAATTTTTATCAACCAATCCGGTAGCTGCCTGGGGTGGACCTGATAAAGGGATGAAAGACTTTACGCCACTTCAGCAGGCCATGGCGTTTACCATGTCATCTGTGCTTACCACGGGTGGCATTCGCGGTAAAAGTGAAAAGGGTTTTCAGCCCCGCAGTTTCAACATGGGCATCAGTCGGGAAGTATATGAAAAGACAAAGGGCTTTCAGTTTGATCGTTTTGCCGAAGATATTGAGTTGAGTGTGCGCATTCGTAAGTTGGGATTTAAGTCGGCTTTGATACCGGATGCTTTTGTGTATCACAAACGCAGAACTTCGCTTTCACAATTTTACAGGCAGGTGTCAAATTTTGGTAAAGGCAGAGTGATGGTTGGCAAAGCTCACCCGGGTGAAGTGAAGCCTACGCATTGGTTTCCTTTCTTCTTTTTGTTGGGAATACTATCAATACCTGTTATGGGTTTGATCAATCCATTGCTTTCAGGCATCCTGAGTTTTTGTTATTTGACTTATACCATCCTGGTGTTGTTCGAGTGTTTGAATACGACCCGATCCGTCTGGGTTTCGTTGCTTTCCATTCCTTCGCTTTATGTGCAGATGATCGGCTATGGTTCGGGCTTTTTTAAAGCCATGTTTTTTAAATCCTGAATTTCAGGTTCACCTATCTGCACACCTTTTGATAATATTGCCTTAACAATTTGGTAATATGAATCCTTTTCTGAAAATTGGTTAGCCTTATTACCAAATCCATGAAACGAGTTATAAAGAGTTTCTCTTCCATTATCAATTACAAGACATTTATAATCACCGTCCTTTCAGTACTCTCCACCTATCTGTGTTTTAAGTATGGCTTCATAGCCAAATTTCCAGATATGCTGGTCGGTGTGGCCATTGTGTTTCCGGTAGTGTTTTCGATTGGCTCTGCTTATACACGCAGAGAAACTGCACTGCAACGACTGGCAGATTTTAAAGGTCATGCCATTGCGCTTTATTTTGCAGCCCGCGATTGGCCGACCGATAAGAATCATAACATAGCACCTCTGATGAAACAGATTATAAACGATATTATGACGTTGATGAAAGATATGTTCAGAACGAATCATGATTCGAACTGGCATACCAATGAAATAAAAATGTATGAGTTGTTTTCAAAATTATCTGAACTCACGATGGAATTCCGGAAATACGGGGTGCAGAGTGGTGAGATATCGCGCATCAGTCAGTATGTGAGCAAGATTATCATCGCCTTTGATAACATGAAAATCATTCATAATTACCGCACACCCATTACACTCCGCATGTATAGTAAAGTGTTCATCTATATTTTTCCCATTATCTACGGACCTTACTTCGCCAGTGTGGCACAAGACTTTTCTCCTTCGCTGCAATATGTAATGCCGGTGCTTTATAGTTTTATCCTGGTAAGCCTTGACAATATTCAGGACCATCTTGAAAATCCTTTTGATGATGTAGGTGAAGATGATATCAGAATCGATGCAGATGAAACAACTGCATTATTGTCGTAGCATTTGTAAAGTAAAATAGAATTTTGGTTCAGTTCAGGAATCAGATTGAGTGATGCCTGCGTGTGCGCATCAATAATTCAACTTAATATCTTTTATTTTTCGGGGTAGCCAAACCTGCATCGGATTACTTCCCCGATTGCACCAACTGTAATATGGAATTGCAGTCATGGTTTTGGTTTCAGTTTTTAAACTCAATCCATCAGTAGCAATAGAAACAACAGGCACTGCGGCCTGAATCACCATCACACCATTGAGTAATTTTGAATCATAATGACTCGTATAGGTTGTATTTTCAGGAACTATGATATTCCATGCATTGCCATCATTATCGGCACCTTCAACACAATAAACCAAAGGCCCGCGCTGAAGGGCAATTCTGCCTTCGTTGGCTTTGATTGTTTCTTTTGAAACAACTTCTTTTACTTCCATAGGAATAGAAACAGTTACCACATCACCCTTCTTCCATTCTCTGTTAATGACGGCATAACCTTTATCGGGTGTGTAGGCATATTCTTTTCCATTTACTTTTAGTACGATAGGAGTGGAAGTATTTTTATTAAATCGATACAGATCGCCCGGTACGGTTTGTCCGGTGGACCAACCAGGCAAACGCAGCATCAAACTGAATTTTGATTTCTTCTCAGGATTCACATTCACGGTAATATCTCCATCCCAAGGGTAATTACTTTTTTGTTCGATGTTAATATTAGTTATATTGATTGAAAGTTTCGTCTGACTGCTCACATAGAGATTGATCCACACCGCATCCGATGATTTATTGTAGATATAATCTCCTAGTGAAGAAACTAGACGTGCTATGTTAGCGGGGCAGCAGGCCGTGCCAAACCATTCTCTTCGGCTGTGCCTTCCATTTGAAGCCAGCGGATTTCCATAAAAGAAACGATCGCCACTTAGCGAAAGTCCATCGAGTGCACCATTATACAAGCTGCGTTCAAGCACATCGAAGTATTTGCTTTCACCGGTAAGAAGGTTCATGCGCTGATTCCAGAAAACCATGCCTACCGAAGCACATGTTTCGCAGTATGCTTGTTCATTGGGTAAATCATAATCGATGGAAAATCCTTCATTGTTGCCGGAGGATCCGATACCTCCTGTAATGTACATGTTGCGATAGACTACATCTTCCCACACCGTTTTCATTGCCTTCATGTAACCTTCATCGCCCGTCAGGGCTGCTACATCCGCAGCGCCAGTATACATATACAT